>DRLF01000142.1 GCA_011051425.1 Thiolapillus brandeum
GTCGGCATGCAGATCCATGGTCAGTACACGGTCGGCGCCCGCGGTGCCAATCATTTTTGCCGCCAGCCGGGCGGTAATGGGCACCCTGGCGGATCTTGGCCGGCGGTCCTGCCGGGAATAGCCGAAATAGGGGATGACCGCAGTTATGCGGTTGGCCGAAGCCCAGCGCAGGGCGTCGATCATCACCAGCAGTTCGATGAGGTGGTCGTTGGTGGGTGCGGAAGTGGGTTGAACCACGAACACATCCCTGCCGCGAACATTGTCCTCAATTTCGACCTGAATTTCGCCGTCGCTGAACTGGTCGACGACAGATTTTCCCAGTGCGAGATCCAGATAGTCTGCGATTTCAATGGTCAGTTCTGGATGGGCGTTGCCGCCAAAGACCATCATGCCACTGCTAGCCACCGTGTTGGACCCCTTTTTGCAGGTCAGCCGCCCTTGGGCGGCATGTTTGAAAAATGGCTGGGGCGGCAGGATTCGAACCTGCGATGCCGGAGTCAAAGTCCGGTGCCTTAACCACTTGGCCACGCCCCATTAAACTTTTCCAGTTTCATGTACAGAGGAGATCTGTTCATCCCCTGGCTCACAAAACCTGTCATATCTGCGGGAATCTGACCGAGTGCGTCTTCCGCCTGCTGTCGCGATTCGAATTCAGCGAATACGCAGGCTCCTGTACCGGTCAGTCTGCCCTCGGAGAACTGGCTTAACCAGGACAATGCCCGAGAGACTTCGGGATAGCGGCTTGCTACCAGATTCTGGCAGGTGTTCGCCCTCTGTCCCGCAGAGAAGTCGCGTATTGTGATTGTCTCGGCGTCCCGTGTCAATTGGGAATCGCAAAAAATTTCGGCAGTTGAGACGTGGCATCCGGGTGAGAGCACCAGATACCAGGGTTCGGGCGGATCGATGAACTGCAGCTTTTCACCGACGCCTTCTGCCCAGGCCGCTTTGCCGTGGACAAAGATGGGAATATCTGCGCCGAGCTGCAGCCCCAGTTCGGCCAGAGCGTTTGGGGAAAGATTCAGCCCCCATAAGCGATTGAGTACAACCAGGGTGGTTGCTGCATTGGAGCTGCCGCCGCCCAGTCCACCTCCCATGGGCAGACACTTCTCGATCTGGATGTCCACGCCCAGTGGGCAGTTGCAATGCTCTTGCAGCAGGCGGGCCGCCATGATGGCGAGGTTGTTTTCATCGCTGACGCCAGGAATAGCCGGCCGGCAGCTTATCCTGCCGTCGCTGCGGACATCGAAACGAAGCCGGTCCGCCCGTTCCAGGAACTGGAACACGGTTTGCAGCAGATGGTAGCCGTCGGAGCGCCGGCCCGTCACCCGGAGCATCAGGTTGAGTTTGGCCGGTGCCGGCCAAAACACGTCGGATGGCTTCATTGCAGGCGTTTCAGTGCATCCTTGAGTTTCGGGTTTTCCGGGTACTTTTTGCTGGCTTTGTCGAGTATGTCCCGGGCTTCCTTTTTGGCGCCTGTGGTCCAGAGTGCTTCTCCCAGGTGGGCGAAGATCTCCGGGTCATCGAGTTTTTCAGCAGCCAGGCGCAGGTATTTCAGTGCTTCGCTGTATTCTTTCATGCGAAACAGTACCCAGCCCATGCTGTCGAGAATAGCGGGGCTTTCCGGATCCAGTTCGAGCGCCTTTTTTACATAGGCATAGGCTTCTTCATAGCGGTCTGTCTGGTCGGCCAGCGTGTAGCCCAGTGCATTCAGGGCGTCTGAATCATCGGGTTTGATGGCCAGAGCCGCCTTGAAGTCCGCCTCGGCCTTTTCGATATCACCGAGGTCCGCTGCCAGCAGGCCTCTCGCATAAAGCAGATCCGCATCCTGAGGGTAGGCGTTGATGGCTTCATCATAGATTTTCAGTGCAGATTCCGGTTTGTGCAGATCTTTCAACAATTGAGCTTCGGTGATGTAGATCTGCACGGCCTGGTCAGGGTCAGTGAGTCGCAACGCGTTGAACAGCTCATGAGATTCTTCCAGGTTGCCCAGTTTGCCGGTGAGTATGGCAGTGCGTATCTGCGCGTCATTACGCAAACGTCCGGCCTTGACCTTGCTGTAGTTTTCGGTGGCCTGCTTCAGGTTGCCCCGGAGTTCTTCGAGCTGACCCAGAAAATACCAGGCTTCCTCCTCTTTGTGATAGCGGGGATTGTCCCGCAGCTGCTCCCAGGTGGACCTGGCCAGATCCCAGTCCTTGGTCTGCAGTGCGAGAACGCCAACCACATACAACAGTTCGTGATCCTTGGGGTTGAGATCCAGTGCCTTGCGGAAATACTTCAGTGCTTCTTCGTAGTGTTTCTGCTGCATCAGCAGGCGCCCATAAGCCTCGAGCAGTGCCGGGCTGGGGTATTTGTCTGCGGCTTCCCGAAGCAGTTTTTCTGCGCCTGCTTCGTCTCCCTGCATGGCAAAAATCTGCACGCGCAGCAGATACGGTTTGTCCCATTGCGGATCGATTTTCTGCGCCTCATCCAGTGCCTGCAATGCAGTGATGAATTCCTTTTCCTGGGAGGAGACCAGTGCCAGTGCGTACTGAGCCCGGGCATCGCCGGCATATTGACGGGCGATATCCTGAATCAGCAGCAGCTTGTTCCTGTTCTTGGTCGTCGCCAGGGCCGAACTCAGGAGCAGGAAGCCGTCCTTGCCCCTTGCCTTGGCGATGAGCAGCATGGCGTGTGCCTGTTCCAGGGCGGTATCCATATCGTCATTCCGCAAGGCGGCGAGCATGGCGAGTTGCCTTGCCGACAATGCGTTGGGATCGTATTCGATCCAGAGCTTCGTAGCGCGTGTGGCGCGTTTCATGTCGTCCTGTCGCCAGGCGAGACGCGCGGCCTTGCTGGCTGCCACCGCATCCTTTGCTTCCCTGGCTGCCAGCAGCAGATGTTCGTAGGCTGCTTCCCATGCGCCACGCTGGACGCTGATTTCTCCGGCCAGGTAATTGAAGAGGAGTTCCTTGTCGATGGATTTGGGTGGAACTGCTGTTGATTTAAAAGGCAAAGTCGCGGGAGCAGCAGGTTTCTCTGCCGCCTTTTCAGCTGGCTGCACACCGTTGTGTGTGGCACAGCTGGCCAGCGCAAAGGGCAGCAGCATGATAAAAAACAGATACTTGGCGGGTATGGGCATGGGGATTGCTGGCGCAATTCGTCTATATATAAAGGTGGGTAGTGTACTGCGGTGACAGCAACTTGACCATAGGCAGTGGTTCCCCGTCCCGCCTGTGCCCGGAGGCACAGGAAAAATATTCCTGATATTAGGTTGACAATCCGTGAAATTTTCTGGAAAATGCGTCCTCTTTTTTGGAGGGGTTCCCGAGTGGCCAAAGGGGGCAGACTGTAAATCTGCTGGCTCAGCCTTCGGAGGTTCGAATCCTCCCCCCTCCACCAGATTTATTGTCCGTGGCCGGAGCATCTGCAACGGCGGGCGAAAGCGACTGGCAGGGATGTTGGTTCTGATCGGTGAATGCTTGGCTCGCCGGTCGTTTGA
>DRLF01000143.1 GCA_011051425.1 Thiolapillus brandeum
CGATCCAGAAGTAGTCGCCGATACGACGCAATTCGAAGACACTTCAAACGTGCCGGATTGTTGCAACCCGGTTATTGGCTGTAGGGCATCCTAAAATGTCATTCCGGCACAGTCCGGAATCTGTAGCGCCTTGAAGAGTATGGACCCCGGCCTGCACCGGGGTACTCTTCAGTACAGTAAATCCTGGCCAGGTTCCTGCCGGGGCTGGTATAGCAGTTGTGACAAACAGGCAGGACAGCAAACAACTGTTTGCCGGCAGCAACTGCGTAGCCCCCTCTTTTTCTACGTATTTATGGCAATATACGCATCTTCCTCAACAGGTATATTGCAGCCATGACAACAGATACGCCAGCGCCCGAAGAAAACAAACCCTGGAACCGGTACCAGCAGCTTTACGTCCGTTACCTGAGCGCCGTCCTCATGGATCTGACGGTCATCAATCTGTTCGATGAATACTGGGATGCGGTGATCATCAATTCCTTCAGCATTTCACTGCTGGCTGCCATCCTGCTGCAGATCATGCTCCAGGCTTCTATCGCCCTGGAACACCATGTCGGCTCTTTCGTTCAGGAAAGGGCAGGTGCACATGGCAGAAAAGCACGTATTTTCTCGGCCTGGGCCGTCCTGTTTGTCTCCAAGCTTGTCATTCTGGAAGCGCTGAGCTTTACCTTCGGTGACGAAGTCCAGTTCATCGGCATCTACCACGGGCTCATTCCCTTTCTCACCATTGTCATTGCCATGCTCGCGGCAGAAGCCGTGATGCGGCGCATCTATCACGCACTGGGACAGACAACAGGCGCACAGCCTGCCTGAACATGAACTGGAGCGATATCGCGGCAGCAGCCACCACCCTTTTTCTGGTCATGGATCCCCTTGGCAACGTACCTGTGTTCAACGCGGTACTCGGCAGGTTCGATCCTGCCCGCCGCACGGCCGTAATGGCACGGGAACTGTTGCTGGCACTGCTGATACTTTTCGGTTTCCTGTTTGCCGGCAACGCGGTTCTCAGCTTTCTCGGACTCACCCAGTCCTCTCTCAGCATTGCCGGGGGGATTCTGCTGTTCATAATTTCTCTGCGCATGATTTTTCCCCAGGCCACTCCCCCTGAACAGCGGATGGATAGCGAAGAGCCTTTTCTGGTGCCGCTGGCTGTCCCACTGATCGCCGGCCCTTCCACCATTGCTATCCTGTTGCTGCTCAGTTCCAGGCAGCCGGATCGCCTGGACGAATGGAGCATTGCGCTTTTTATCGCCTGGACGGGAACGACCCTGCTGCTGATCACCTCCCCTCTGCTGCTGCGTATTCTGGGTCCCCAGGGATCACGAGCGATGGAGCGGCTCATGGGCATGATCCTGGTTATCCTCGCCACGCAGATGCTGCTCAACGGCATTCGGGATTTCATTCAGACGCTTTGAGCCGGCCACAGGCCACGGCCCCCATGAACCACAGAATAGAAAGAGTCACACCCGATGTTCCGAGGCAAGCTTGAAGCCCTGAGCATCACCTATTATTGGTGCCAGGTGACTAAGCTGGTGCTACCTTGACACACTATCCACCATGAAGGCTGCCATCACCCTGTGCGGCAAGTTCGGATTCAGGCACCTGAAACAACCTCCGGACGGCACCGTTCATCATGGCTGCGATGTCTGGATGATCAGGGATTTGCAATAAACCTGCGAAAACATCGGTTGACTTGACCAACCGGTCTACTATAATATTTTCCCATGAGCACACCAAACGACACTCGCCAGCGAATCATCGAAGCGGCAAAGAACCGTTTCCATGATCGCAGCTATGCGGACGTGGGTATCAAGGAAATCTGCGAAAGCGCCAAGGTTCAGAAAGGCAGTTTCTACCATTTTTTCCCTTCCAAAAGGGATCTCGTGCTGGCGGTCATCGATGAGTTTTCCAGAGACTGGGCGGATGGCTTCGTGGCCGAAGCATTCGACCCGGCCATTCCTCCCCTGGATCGCCTGGATTATCTGCTGGATGCTGCCTATTTCTGGCAGAAATCGGTAAAAACAGTCAAGGGGCGCATGCCCGGCTGTCTGTTCGGGAACCTGACCCTGGAGGTCAGCACCCAGGATGACATCCTGCGCGCCAAACTCAACGCGGTGTTCCGACAGGCCAAGTCCCGCTTCCAGGACACGCTCGAAGAAGCCGTCGAACAGGGAGCTATTCCTCCACTGGATACGGAAAAAACAGCAGAGGCCATGCTCGCCTACCTGGAGGGCATGATCCTGCTGGCCAAGGCCAAGAATGATCCTGAAGTGATCTACGAATTGGGTCCGGCCATTAAAACCATTCGAATCGACACCAAACCGAACTGATTTCATCCCCGAAACAGCATTGTTTCGGGAAACAACTGGACCGACCGGTCTATTATTAAGGTCAGGGAAAATATCTTTCCCTGTTTCAGGCGAAAACAGCTGATATTCAGGTGTTTTTTTAACCAAAATGTTAACTGACCAGTCAACTTACGAACAGGAGATATAACATGCATCACACCGACACCCCCACGAAAAAACTCGACGCCAGAGGGCTGAACTGCCCGCTCCCCATTCTCAGGTCCCGCAAGGCCCTGGGCGCCATGCACAAGGGAGACGTGCTGGAGGTAAAATCCACAGACCCCGGATCGATCAAGGATCTGGATGCCTTCTGCCGGCAGACGGGCAATGAAATGCTGCAAAGTACCGATGACAACGGCGAGTTTGTCTTTCTCCTGCGCAAGTCCTGAAACAGATCAAAGGTGACAATATGAATGCCAGTGCAGAAATGATGTCCGGCAATGCCCGGCCTGAAGAGTTCGACAGGTGGTTCGATACGCGCTTCGATGAGCGCATGGCGCAGATGGAAAACGAACATGTGCCATCCATGACCATCATCGCTACCAAGGGCAGTCTGGACATGGCCTACCCCCCTTTTATCCTCGCATCCACCGCAGCCGCCCTGGGATGGGATGTCTCCATCTTCTTCACCTTTTACGGACTGAGCCTGCTGAAGAAAGAGCTGGAGCTTGAAATCAGCCCCCTGGGCAACCCGGCCATGCCCATGAAGATGCCCTTCGGTCCGCAATGGTTGAGAAACGTGGACATGAATATACCCAACCTGGTCATGGCGAACATCCCGGGCTTCGAAAAAATGGCAACAGGGATGATGAAAAAGACCATGAATGAAAAAGGCATCGCCTCCATCGAGGAATTACGCTCCCTCAGTATCGAAGCAGGCGTCGATCTGGTTGCCTGCCAGATGACTGTCGACCTGTACAACATGGCACGCGAAGACTTCATTCCCGAAATATCAGACTGGATCGGCGCAGCAAGTTTTCTGCCCAAAGCGCAGAAATCCGATGTCAGTCTGTTTGTCTGAACAGATTAAACGCCCTGCTTCAGGACGCACGGGCGTTTCATTTTCAAAAAAACTGCTACACTGGAAAAAGCTCACACGAGCCGACCTCATTATTTGAACAGACCAGGGAGCAAACCATGTCAGTAGCCAAGATCACGGAAATCACCGCAACTTCGAAAAAGAGCTTTGACGACGCGGTTCAAAATGGCATCAAACGCGCCAGCAAGACACTGAAAAACATCACCAGCGCGTGGATAGCCGATCAAAGTGTATCGGTCAAGAATGGAAAGATCGATCGCTATGAAGTGCGTATGAAGGTTACCTTCATTCTCAAGTAATCGAACCACTGCTTTCTCCCGAGGTTCTGTGCACGGGAGAAAGCAACATTCCTGCAGAAAACAGCCGGGGACTTTCAAGACACATGCTGAAAATTGAACTCGACGAAGAATCCGCCATCGCCGTACTGCAACCCGAAGGCCCCCTGACCAGGGCTGATTTCGAAGCTGCCGCGAGCCGCATCGATCCCTACCTGGAAAAACACGGTCGACTCAGGGGACTGATCATCTATTCGCAGGACTTTCCCGGATGGGATTCCTTCGGCGCAGCACTGAGCCATCTCAAGTTCATCAGGAACCATCACCAGAAGCTTTCCCATGTTGCGCTCGTCACCGATTCCAGAATCGGCAGCCTGGCAGAAAAGCTCACCAGCCATTTCGTATCAGCCGAAGTAAGGCATTTTCCTCATGACCAGTTGCTACAGGCAAAAAACTGGATACTGGACAGCTGAACCCCGCAGACTTTACTGGTGGTTATCGAGCCACAGCAGGTCCGGTATCTCCCACCAGAACCGTTACAAAGCAGCACCTGTTTTCCTGTATGCACATCAGACACACAGCGAGTGAAAATCGGCGGAAACCCAATTGCCAAACTATGCTTTTTCGGCGAGAGGATAAAACCTGCTTTCTTCCATACGAATCCTTTCCTGAAGGATATGGAAAACATCCTGGGTTTCCTTCACAAAAGCTTCGCACTCTTCCTGGTTCGAGCCGGGATGGCAGGCATATTGCAGATATTCTGAAAAAACCCGTTTCAGCTCATGACTACCACTGAGGAAGTTTCTCGCGGTGCGCTGGATTTCAGCATCCTGATGCACAAGAAGATCCTTGTATAAGGTGTCATCTTCGAGCACCAGATGTTCACCCACCAGATTGGCCAGTTCCGAAAAAAGATTTTCTACAGCACGGCTTTTTCTCGCTCTTTCATCCGGTACCAGCAGGGAAAGGACATGAACAAGATCACAGATTTCCTCGTGCTGTTTTTTCAATGTTTCCAATGGAATCATTTTCTCTCCTCCCTGTTGTTTACTGCAATACAAGCTTAAACCAATAGGCCACTCACAATCCAGCACCGATACGGCAACTGCAGGCTTTTCTTTCTGCTGCACCGGCAACCGGACAAATCCTGCCATCAACAGGCAACCCGCTGTTTGGACAATATTAACCCGGCCACACAATATATCGTGTTCAGCCGTGCTGTGCGCGTTCGCGGCAAGGCGTTGAAACGCCGCTGTAGCACTCCTACAGCAAGTTTCGACAACGCAGTTCGCGGGCGCGCACAGCACGGCCTGTCTTTTGATATCAATCGGTTAGGAGCCTCAGGCATCTCCCCTATCCGCGTTACCTGCCTTGCCAAGGGAACAACCCTTACCTGCGGCAGGCGCCTTGATAGGGAAGATGCCTGAGGCTCTGAATACGACATATTATGTGGCCGGGTTAATAACTTCCTTGGGAAAGCAGCTATCACCTTCTACAATGGATATCAATATCCACCTGAATTTGTATATGCGCTCATGAGAAAATCAACCGCCACACCGCCATCTGCCAGGCCAGGCGTATATTTGCTGGCCCTGTTTCTTTTCCTGTCGTCTGCAGCGGCATCGGCTCTGCCGAAGGGAGATTGTAAAACCCCCCAACCGGAAACCGATTTGCGTCACTGCAGCTTTTCTGAACAGAAGCTGCCCAGAATTGACCTGCATGGCGCCGATCTCAGTAAAGTGGATTTTTCCAATGCAAAAATGGCAGACTGCAATCTGCGCGGCGCCATTCTGGTCAACAGTACATTCAAATGGGCAGATCTTACCGGCTGTGATCTGAGCGGTGCGAACCTGCGCGGAGCCGATCTGTTTCATGCACACATGGATACAACCACACTGACAAACTCCGATCTTCGCGAAGCATCTCTGTCAGGCGTG
>DRLF01000144.1 GCA_011051425.1 Thiolapillus brandeum
GAACAGAACCGGATGGCCTTTTTTAGTATTTCGTGCTCCTCCTTGAGCCGGGCATAATCCCTTTCCAGTTTCTTCAGCCGCTTCAGTTCGGCGGCTGTCTTCGGGTCAATGGGCTTTTTCACCTTCACCTCCAGTTTGCCTTCTCGCATTTCCTTGCGCCATCGTGACAACATGAAGGGGTGGATGTCCAGTTCCTCGGCCACATCTTTTACCTGGACGCCTGGCAGATAACTCAGTCGGACTGCTGTCACCTTGAATTCTTCACTGTACTGCTTGACCTTTCTCGGCCCCTTTATTCTTGGCATTTGCCACCTCCGTTTCGTTAGTTGGAGGTGTCAACTTTTTCGGGGGAGGTTTAGCAATTGCCGGCTGAAGGTAGTTATTTGACCATCTTCCTCTCGCAGCAGTCAAGCCGTGCTTTGGCCTGTTTTTAGGGATCAACCAGCGCATCGCGGTTAAACATATTGGAGCGGTTTTTTCGTGAATTGACTGACCAACAATTTAGGCTCGGCGTATTCAGCAGCGTCAACGACGCTTCAGACGTCAGTCGCGGAATCTTGAAGTCTTAGTTGTGATGCCTGTCAGTGCCAGACCTTGCCAGCAGGTGCCAACCCGTGCCAGTCACTCCCACTCGATCGTAGCCGGCGGCTTGGAAGAGATATCGTAGGCCACGCGAGAGACACCACTCACCTCGTTGATGATGCGACTGGATACCTTTTCCAGGAACTCCCAGGGAAGGTGGCCGATGTGGGCGGTCATGAAATCCACGGTCTTCACTGCCCGCAGGGTAACGACGTATTCATAGCGGCGGGCATCGCCAACCACGCCAACAGATTTTACCGGCAGGAATACAGCAAATGCCTGGCTGACTTCATCATAGAGCTTGAAGTTGTACAGCTCCTCGATATAGATGTGATCCGCCTGGCGCAGGATGTCGGCGTATTCCTTCTTCACTTCACCAAGGATACGCACGCCCAGGCCGGGGCCTGGGAAAGGATGGCGGTAGACCATTTCTGATGGCAGGCCCAGCTTGACGCCGACCTCGCGCACCTCATCCTTGAACAGCTCTCGCAGAGGCTCTACCAGCTTCAGTTTCATGTAGTCCGGCAGCCCGCCCACGTTGTGATGGGACTTGATGACGTGAGCCTTGCCGGACTTGGCGCCCGCAGACTCGATGACATCAGGATAGATCGTCCCCTGGGCGAGAAAATTCACATCCTCGATCTTGGCGGCTTCCTCTTCGAAGATATCGATAAACATATTGCCGATAATCTTGCGCTTCTTCTCGGGGTCGGTTTCTCCTTTAAGGGCATCGAGAAAACGATCCTCCGCATCGACGCGAATCACCTTGACGCCCATGTGCCGGGCAAAGGTTGCCATGACCTGATCGGCCTCGTGCAGGCGCAGCAGGCCATTGTCCACGAAGATGCAGGTCAGCTTGTCGCCGATGGCTTTGTGCAGCAGCGCAGCTACTACCGAAGAATCCACACCGCCGGAAAGGCCCAGCAGCACTTTGCCATCCCCCACCTGCTCGCGTATGGCATGGATGCTGTCTTCGATGATGTTTTCGGAAGTCCACAGGGATTCGCAGCCACAGATGCCATGCAGGAAGCGGCTCAGGATACGTTTACCCTGGGTGGTGTGGGTGACTTCAGGGTGAAACTGCAGGCCGTAGAACTGACGGCTTTCATCGGCGATTCCCGCCAGTGGTGCGTTGTCGGTTTCGGCGATCACGCTGAAGCCGGGCGGCAGGGATTCCACCCGGTCGCCATGACTCATCCACACGTCCAGCAGGCCGTAACCTTCTTCCGTGACGTGATCCTCGATATCCTTGAGCAGCTTTGAATGCCCCCGGGCCCGCACCTGGGCATAACCGTATTCGTGCTTGGCAGAACTGGCCACCTCGCCACCGAGCTGCGCCGCCATGGTCTGCATGCCGTAGCAGATACCCAGCACGGGTACCCCCATTTCGAACACCAGCTGCGGAGCACGGGGAGGATTGTCGCCCGTAACCGTTTCCGGACCACCGGAAAGAATGATACCGCGAGGCTGTTGCTCTTTCAGGGCATCTTCACAATTGTCCCAGGGCCAGATCTCGCAATAGACACCGGCTTCACGCACCCGGCGGGCAATGAGCTGTGTGTACTGGGAGCCGAAATCGACGATGATGATGCGATGGTCGTGGATGTTTGCTGTCATGACAATAAGCCGTTAGGTCGGACTTCAGCCCGACGGTGAATTACGTTGTCGGGCTGAAACCCGACCACAGATGCGCAGGATGAGCACAGCGCAGATGCCCATCAGTAAGCCCGGATCATCAGTCCCGGCGGTAATTCGGCGCTTCCTTGGTGATCTGTACATCATGTACGTGGGACTCGCGCATACCTGCGCCGGTCACACGGATGAACTCCGGCTTGGTGCGCATTTCTTCGATAGTGGCACAGCCGGTATAACCCATGCTGGCGCGTACGCCACCCATGAGCTGGGTGATGACGTTTACGAGCGCGCCCTTGTAGGGTACGCGCCCTTCGATCCCTTCGGGCACCAGCTTGTCCGCTTCCTTGGTGTCTTCCTGGAAGTAGCGGTCACTGGAGCCGTGCTGGGAAGCCATGGCGCCCAGAGAGCCCATACCCCGATAGGTCTTGTAGGAACGTCCCTGGAAGATCTCCACCTCACCGGGGGATTCATCCGTACCGCCAAACAAACCACCGACCATCACCGAGTGCGCGCCTGCCACGATCACCTTGGCGATATCGCCGGAATAACGCAGGCCACCATCGGCGATCACGGGCACGTCTGTGCCTTCGAGGGCTTCCACAACGTTGGCCACCGCTGTTACCTGGGGCATACCCACACCCGCCACAATGCGGGTGGTGCAGATGGAGCCGGGGCCTATACCCACCTTCACCGCATCGGCACCGGCCTTTACGAGGTCCAGCGCAGCCGCGCCGGTGGCGATGTTGCCGCCGATGACCTGCAGGTCCGGAAAATGTTTTTTCACCCAGGCAACCCGATCCAGCACTCCGCGGGAATGTCCGTGGGCGGTATCGACGACGATGACGTCCACCTCGGCTTCCACCAGGGCAGCAATACGCTCGTCAGTACCTTCACCAACACCTACGGCGGCCCCTACGCGCAGGCGCTCCTTTTCATCACGGCAGGCTTCCGGGTAATCCTTGGCCTTCTGAATGTCCTTCACAGTGATCATGCCCCGCAACTCGAAAGCATCGTTGACCACCAGCAGTTTCTCGATGCGGTGTTCGCCCAGCTTGGAGATCACCTCTTCCCGGGGAGCCCCTTCCTTTACCGTTATCAGCTTGTCCTTTGGCGTCATGATGGAAGAAACAGGTTCGGCGCGACGGCTTTCGAAACGCAGGTCGCGAGCGGTGACGATACCGACGAGACTGTTGCCATCAACAACAGGTACGCCAGAAATCCTGTTGGCGCGGGTCAGTTCCATGACATCGGCAATACTGGTATCCGGCGACACGGTGATGGGATCGACGATGATGCCACTCTCGTAGCGCTTGACCTTGCGCACCTGGGCCGCCTGATCTTCCGCGGTCATGTTCTTGTGGATGATGCCGATGCCACCGTACAGGGCCATAGCGATGGCCAGGCGGGCTTCGGTTACAGTATCCATGGCAGCGGATACCAGGGGGATATTCAGGGAAATGCCCCGTGTCAGTTGTGAGTTCAGGGTAACATCCTTGGGCAACACCTCTGATCGGGCGGGTACCAGCAGAACATCGTCAAAAGTGAGGGCTTCCTGTGTCTGAGAAAATCGCATATCAATCAAATCCGGGCTGTGGAGCAAATGAAAGAATACATTCCGGGCGCCTCGAGAAATCCTCCTTGATGTTCCTGGACAGACATCGAAATCCAGTATTATTAGCTACTTATGGATTTCAGCCTGCGCCAGAAGGTCAGGCTAACGAGGCAGCCCTCTGCTTAATCGAACAATTATATAAAATTTCGCGGATGCGCGCTAAACTGAACGGCCATTTCTCAGACAAAGCTTTTGGTATTGATGTCCAAATTTGCCTCACCGTCCCGTGATATCTGGTCCGTCTCCCGTCTCAACGGCGAAATCCGTACGGTGCTGGAAGGCAGTTTTCCCCTGCTGTGGGTGGAAGGCGAGATTTCCAACCTAGCCACGCCCCGCTCGGGACACAGCTACTTTTCCCTGAAAGATGCCCACGCACAGGTGCGCTGCGCCCTGTTCCGCAACAAGCGCCAGCTGCTTCGTTTTCAGCCCAGGGATGGCGACAAGGTACTGATCCGGGCACGCATCAGCCTGTACGAGGCGCGGGGTGATTTTCAGCTGATCGTCGAGCATATGGAGCCCGTCGGAGAAGGCGCCCTGCAACGGGCCTTCGAAGAACTGAAGGCAAAGCTGGACCGTGAAGGGCTGTTCGACACACGAAACAAGAAGGCGCTACCCGCCTTTCCCCGCTGCATCGGTATCGTCACATCACCAACGGGCGCTGCTATACAGGATATCCTGCAGATTCTCCGGCGGCGGTTCCCTGCCCTGCCCATCATCATCTACCCGACCCTGGTGCAGGGCAGCGAAGCCGCTGCAGAAATCACCCGCACCCTGGAGATTGCCGATGCACGCAAGGATTGCGACCTGCTCATCCTCGCCCGTGGCGGCGGTTCCCTGGAAGACCTGTGGGCGTTCAACGACGAGGGCCTGGCGCGTACTATCGCAAACCTGGAAACCCCCGTCATCTCCGCTGTGGGACATGAAATCGATTTCACCATCGCCGATTTTGTTGCCGACCGGCGCGCGCCCACGCCTTCTGCCGCTGCGGAACTGGCAACGCAGAATCAGGAACAGTTGCTGGCACACCTCGAGGGACTGAAACAGCGCCTGGTCCGCGCAATCAGCCGCCGACTGCAGGAGCGCCACCAGCATCTCGAGCACATCAGCCACAAACTGCAGATCCTGCACCCGCGACAACAAATACTGCAGGATCAGCAACTGCTGGACGAACTCGGCATGCGCCTGGAACGGGCCATGGGGATGCGACTCACACAAAATCAGCAGCGCTGCCATCAACTGACAGCAAGGCTGCGTCTCCTCAGTCCCTCCCACCGCATCACCATGCTCGAGGAAAAGCTGGGCAACTATGGTCAGAAACTCTTGCACAGCATGCAAAACATCCTGTCACGCAAGCAGCTGCAATTCGCCGGCCTCTCCCGGGAGCTGCAGGCCGTCAGCCCCCTCAATACGCTGGCCCGCGGCTATTCCATTACCACGGACGCCGCTACAGGCAAAGTCCTTACCCGCAGCAGCGAAACAAAACCGGGAAACCGTATCCACACCCGGTTGCTGGAAGGCAGCCTGGTTTCCGTGGTAGAAAACAGTCAGAAAAAAGACTAAACTTCCCCGTCATTGCAGTCTCGAAATGGTTTCATTACCAAAGGAAGCTGCAAACCACAGAAAAAGCTTATCCATTCAGCTCTTATTTTTGAGCTACAAACTTGTATTTCGACGCAGAAATCTCAGGGTTTTCGCGGAGAAACAAAAGGGAAAACACCCAGATACTGGCGCTGCCACCAGTCACCGTTCTGAGCACGCTCTTCCGGTGTGGTAAAACGATAGCGCCAGGCAGTGACACGCAGGTATTCCGGAGGAGCATCCGGGAAGGGATTTTTTTCGAGCAAAGCCAGCACCGGCGCTGAGCCTCGCTTGACTCCCCTGAGAAACTCGCCAAACCAGTACATCTGCACCGGGTGCTGGGTGGGCACGAACCACATCATCCAGTCCAGTCGCGGCTGGTGAGGCACGATAAAACCGGGCCGCTCATCCAATGCCTGGGGCTTGTAGCGGAAAACATATTCCTGCCATTGTTTACCATCATGCGAGCCTTCAACAATCAGCTCCTGTCTTGTTGTCTGCATGGTGGGGAACACATGGTAGATGGCACCTACACCAAATCCCTGCACGAGCTGCCGCACCGGATCCAGCGGCAGATGCCGGCCGGTGGCCAGGGTGTAAAAACCGGTTGCACTGGCGAAGAGCAACAGCGATGCCAGTACACTCAGCACTATGCGATGCCCCAGGCCCGCTGAAGAAACTGGCGCTGCAGGTTTGCTGTTGTCCTTTTTTCTCAAGATCCAGCGGATAACCTTTTCATCCAGCAACAGGAGGCACAGCGCAATGGTAAGCAGGTTGAAGAAGTTGTGGTTGCTGGTGGACAGGATCATTCCCTGCATGAACAGCGTGATGGCGACCGCTGCCAAGCGGAAGGGACGCGGCAGAAAGATAAAGAAAGGCACCAGCAATTCGGTGAAGAAAGTGAAGCCAGTGCCGAAGCGGTGCAGCCATTCCGGCAACTGCTGCGCATACCAGGCGCCGGCATGGGGCAACGGCTGGGTTTCGAAATAATAGTCCAGGGTGGTCAGGTTCGCCCATGAAGGGTCACCGCTGGCCAGTTTGAAAAAGCCGGACATGAAGCGCAGTCGAAACAACAGCCAGTGATAGAGAAACAGCACCAGCGCCGTTGGACTGAGCTGCAGAAACACGCCCAGCAGTCCCGCTTCCAGCAGCAGCGTATCCCACTGAAAATTCATGAACACCTGCCCTGCCCGGTATAGCGACAGGTAGAGGACAAACAGCATGATCAGGGAGAATACCGGCCAGCGCCCCCACAACAGCAACAGGGCAAATGCCACACCGGCCCAGGCCACGCCCTGCAGGGCGGTATCCGAGGCATCCAGCCAGAACAGCGTCGGCACCTGCAGCCAGGCCTGGTAGCCCAGCGCCTGCCAGGCATTGTCCAGATAGATGCGGAAAGGCAGGATGCCGTCCGGACCCGCCAGACCGGCAATCTGAAGTGCAAGAGAGGTGAAAGCTGCCAGGTAGATCAGCGCCAGTGCCTTGAGAAATATACGGCTGGCAAGCTGGAATTCAGGTCTTGGCTGGAACAGCGCTGTCAGATAAGCGTACATCTCTGCTCCGCTGCCTCAAACCGGGTTAGCGTGGAAAAACATTTATGGCTCGATGTCGGGCTTCAGCCCGACAACAGCAGCCACAACGGAGCAATGTCGGACTGAAGTCCGACCTACGGATATGGTTTTTTCCATGATCAGAGGTGTAGCCAGCGGACTCATGAGAGTTAACAACAGGAATTTCAGCTGACGTTGGGGCTCGCCGCAAGAATCTCTTCCGTGGCCTGATCGGCGTACTTCCTGAAGTTCTCCTGAAACATCTTCGCCAGCTTGAGCTCCTGCGCATCGTAAGCGGCCTTGTCTGTCCAGGTGTCCCGGGGAAACAGGACTTCATCCGGCACGCCCGGTACATGCAGGGGAATCTCGAAACCGAAAATCGGATCCTTGCGCATGGGCGCGTCATCCAGCTTTTCATCCAGCACCGCATTGACCATGGCTCGTGTGTAGGGAATGGAGATGCGCTCACCCACACCGTAGGGCCCTCCGGTCCAGCCTGTGTTGATCAGCCACACGGTCGAGCCATGTTCTTCGAGACGCTGCCCCAGAAGCTCCGCATAGCGATCCGGATGCAGCGGCATGAAAGGAGCGCCATAGCAGGCACTGAATACCGGCGCGGGCTCGGTCACTCCCTTCTCGGTGCCGGCAACCCGGGCGGTATA
>DRLF01000145.1 GCA_011051425.1 Thiolapillus brandeum
AAAGTGCCGTTGAAGTTACCGCGACGGTACAGGGTTTCGCCGGCCACGGCGAGTTTCTTCTCCAGTTTGTCCTTGTAGGGAGCGCGGACTTTGTCGATATAGGTCTGCATTTCCTTGTCGGCCTCGAGCATATTGGAGAACACGGGCACCAGTCGGTAGCGGTAGTCCTTGAGTTTGCCCTTGCGCACATCCAGATCCATGACAGCAAGAAACTTGCCGTTGGATCCCGCATTGGTCACCAGGGTCTTGCCGCCCTTGTTGTTCACTTCCACCGGGCGGGGTACGCCATCGTGAGTGTGGCCGCCGAATATGACGTCGATGCCGCTCACACGGGAGGCCATCTTCAGGTCAACGTCCATGCCGTTGTGGGAAATCACCACGACCAGGTCCGGTTTCTCGGTTTCCCGCACGTGGTTGACCATGGACTGCATACGCTCGTCCTGGATGCCGAAGGTCCAGTCAGGAATGAAGCGCTGGGGATTGGCGATAGGCGTATAGGGGAAAGCCTGGCCGATAACGGCCACACGCATGCCATTCACGGATTTCATGCTGTAGGGCTTGAAGGCAAGGCCCGAGTCTTCGTCGAAGCCGGCAAAATCGGCGAACTTGTAATCGAACAGCGCATCGTCGTTGACGCTCACATTCTGGGCCACGAATTCGCCCTTGAATGCACCGATGTTGGCGATGACTTCCTTGTCCAGGTAGGTGAATTCCCAGTGGCCTGTCATGACATCCACACCCAGAAGATTGCAGGCGCCGACCATGTCCTTGCCACGGGTCCAGAATGCTGTACCGGAACCCTGCCAGGTGTCACCACCGTCGAGAAGAATGCTGTTACCGTCGCCACGTTCGGCACGCAATCGCTTGACCAGTGTTGCCAGGTGGGAGAATCCCCCGACCTTGCCGTATTTTTTTGCGGCATTGTCGAAGTCCAGGTAGGTGAACGCATGGGATTCGATGCTGTTGGGAGCAATATCGTAGTACTTCAGGAAATTCTTGCCGACAATATGGGGTGGCTTGCCCTTTGCTGCGCCAATACCCAGATTGACGCTGGGTTCACGGAAATAGATGGGGTTCAGCTGTGCATGGCAGTCTGTCATGTGCATGAGGCAGACATTGCCGAATTTGGGCACTTCGTACAGATCAGAAGGTTTTTTTGCTGCCGAAAATGCCGATGTGGGGAGCATGCCAGCGGCGCCGGCAAGGCTCATCAGCCTTACAAATTCTCGTCTTGATATGGTCATTGAAGAATGTCCTGTGAGTCATGTGTAAATATTCCTGAACCCCGGAGTGATTTCCGGAGCTCAGGAATATGCCCTTTCCGTGGTGGGAAAGGGCAAGGGTACTGATTAAAGACTAGCGGATCTTAGCGGTGATGGAGTCGCTCTTACCCATGTTGTCTTTCCAGCTCAGTTCAATGCTGTCGTCTTTCTTGCCGCCTTTGAACTTGAATGCCAGATAGGGGTTTTTGGAAACAGAACCGCCCCATTCGCAGTTGATAACGGGCTTACCGTTGTGCTTGCACACCACTTCCTGGATGAAGTGGGCAGGGATCAGTTTGCCGGTCTTCTTGTTCTTGCGCAGACCGGTTTCCATGGGGTGGGTGATCAGTGCCTTGACAGTGGTGATGCCACCTTTGGACTTTGCCCGGATTTTGATTGATTTAGCCATTTTGTTGCCTCTTCAGTTGATCAGCCGCCGCAGCCGCCAATGGTGACTTTTACGCTTTTACGTGCGGAATACAGTTTGCCGTTAGCCTTGACGACAGCGATGACATCGCCGGTCTTGCCCATTTTTACGCGGGTTGACACATCAGGCAGAGTGCCTTTCGGCAGGTGGAAAACAGCAGACAGAGGCGTGGAGTTTTTCTCTACCAGCAGGGTGATGGAATCGACACCGTCCATCTTGGTGGCAACAGACACGGGTACGACAGCGCCGTTTTCAGCAATATCCGGTGCCTTGATGGTGATGTCCTTGGAAGGCGTGGTGGTCGGGCTGCCGTCAGCGGCGGCGATGGCTTCATCGATGCCTTTGGCAGTGAATGCGTTCTTGTTCCAGGCCGCCAGTACGGCACCAGGAGTAAGCAGACCGGCGGCAGCGCCGAGGGTTCCTGCAGCCACTGATCCCTTGAGGAATACACGGCGTTTCTGATTAAGACTCATGATTACTTCTCCATTAAATGATTGGATCTGTTGTTGTCAGATGCTCGAGGATCTTAGAAGCGGGGGCCGGCGTTTTTCTGCGCCATGGCCTGCTTGTATCCTGCCTCTGCCTGGAACTGCACGATGTCCAGCAGCTTGAGCGCCTTGTCATAGTCGCCGGCCTTGGCGGCTTCGATGGCGCTGGGCAGGTATTTCTTCTTGGATTTCTTCCAGCGGATATCCCGCCATTCACCGCCGACGGAAGCGGCCTTGTCGACTGCTGCCTGGGCGTTTTTCAGCGCGGCCTCATACTGCGCCTGCTTGCTGGCGGGTTTGTCTGGTGTGGTGGCGTTGCAACCTGTTATGAACAGGGCCAGGCCAAATGCTGCGATTAGTTTTTTCATTTGTTTGTCTCCCCGTTACTCGCGGTAACCTGGTGCGTTGATTTCCAGACCGTTTGACATGTAGGTGTGGAAGAATTCCAAATTGCGGTATTCCTTGCCTTGTGCCTTGAAAGGACGGGCGCGGACCTGCTTGTTACAGCCACCATAGCGGCGATGCAGGGTACCAAGGCCGTCGCCTTTGCCTTTCTTCGCCCATTTGGCGCGGTATACAGGGAAGTGAGTGGTGTGGCCCAGAGCTGCACTCAGCACGTTGCCGCGAATACGCTGTCCGGCATAGTAGACATGACAGTCAGCACAGGCCATGTTCAGCTGGCCGCGCTTGGCATAGAAGAAGTGTTTGCCGTCTTCATAAGCCTGCAGTGCCTTGGGATCGTTGGGAACGACCACGTTGGTCTTCTGACCGCGGGCTTCGTAGCCCAGGAAAGCGCCGAGATGTGCGATCTTGCCTTTCTTCCAGCCGAAAGGTTTTTCACCGTTGGCTTTCAGGCATTTGTTGATGTCGCCTTCAAGGGTAACGACCTTGCTGCTGGCCTTGTCCCAATGCGGGTATTTTGGGCGCACTTTCGAAGCGTCTTTGCCGAAGCAGCTGGCGAAACTCTTGCCGTTCTTGAACGGGGTTTCCCAGATCTCGCGGCCCTTGTCCACGTATTCCTCATAAGGAGGGAATTCTTCCATAGACTCCCACTGCAGGCGCTTGCTGGCGTCCAGTGCGTAGGGGCCATTACCGAATTCATTGAGCTGAATGCCGGGGAAGCGTTGTTCGAAATAGGTACGGAAATGTGCCAGGTCCTCTTTCGGGCTGGACATTGCCTGTGTTGCAGTTGCCACCAGACCAGCGGAAAGCAACAGGGTAAGCATTTTCTTCATGATTTCTGTCCTCTTGCGTCCGCTGTTACAGACTGTAGATAAAATCAGTCACCAGATCGATTTCTTTCTCGGAAAGAATCCTGTGGCGACCCATGGGTGGCATGATGCTGTTGGGGTTGGCTACAGTGGAATCCCAGATCTGGGCACGCAGCTTTGCTTTGTCAGGGAAACGGGCCTTCATAGCTACCAGCGGCGGTGCGATAGTGCCTGCGACCTTGCCACCTTCGATATGGTGACAGGCCAGGCAGTTGCCTTTGGTACGGCTGAAAGCGATTTCTTTGCCAGCGGCGATATCATCTGCGCTGGCCTGGGCGGAAAACACCAGCCCGGTGCACAGGGCCAGGGCAGTGGCAGTTTTGCCAAGCCTTTGGGTGAGTTTCGTCATTACATCCTCCAGGGATTTATGGACTAATGTCACAGTACATTCCACGGTTGACCTGTCCAGGGCAGGGTTGGCGGGAATCTTCTGCGGTTGGTTACAAAACTAGTGTGTTTGCACGTCGACCGAACGCGGTATCTCTTGATGGATGTTTTGCGTCGGCGTGATGAGAGTATGCAGCGACTGATGGGGCAGGGGAATTGGCAGATACAGGAAAATTGATTAGGGTTTTCCCTAATCACGCGCAAACTAGTCGGGATGCGGATTGTCGTCTTCCAGTGACAGCACCATTCGCATCAGTTCAGACAGGCTTTGTGCCTGCATTTTCTCCATGACCTTGGCCCGGTGGGCTTCCACGGTGGACTGGCTGACGGACAGATCCAGGGCAATGACCTTGTTGCGCTTGCCGGCAACCACCATTTTCATGACCTGCTGCTCCCTGGGTGTCAGTGAGGCCAGTCTTGCCTTGACTTCCGCCAGTTTGCTGGCGCGGCCGCGCTGTCTGGCATCGGTATCCAGAGCACGGTGAACGCTGTCGAGCAGGGCCTGGTCATTGAAGGGCTTTTCGATGAAATCCACGGCGCCTGCCTGTACCGCACGTACCGCCATGGGCACATCACCGTGACCGGTGATGACGATGACCGGTGGGTGCATGATTTCGGCAGCGAGACGTGCCTGAAGTTCCAGGCCGCTCATGCCGGGCATGCGCACGTCCAGTATCAGGCAGCCGGGAGATTCCGGGTCGAAGTTTTCCAGATAGGCATCGGCGGAAGGAAAGGTCTGGACCTGCAGACCCACGGATTCCATGAGCAATGCCAGTGCCTGGCGGACCTGGGTGTCGTCGTCGACGATGAAAATGGTGCTCGTGCTATTGCTCATCGCTGGCCTCGCTGACGGGCAGAGTAAAGCGGAATATGGCGCCCTTGTGGCCCTGCGCGTCATAGTAAAGGTTGCCGTTGTGGGCGTTGATGATGGCCATGCTGATTGACAGGCCCAGCCCCATGCCATGGGATTTGCTGGTCACGAAAGGATCGAACAGCTTGTCCTGCAGTTCCCTGTCAGCACCGGGGCCGGTGTCTTCGATGGAAGTGATAACGGCGTTGCCGCCGGCAGAGCGGGTCCGCAGTGTCAGGATGCGTTTGCCTTCATCGATTTCCGACATGGCCTCGATAGCGTTGCGTATCAGGTTCAGGATGACCTGGTCGATTTGAATGTGCTGGGCATGTACCAGCGGGATTTCCGTATCCAGGTCACGCACCACGCGGATACCCGCCTTGCGGATTTCGGGCTCCAGGAGCAGGAGCACTTCCTCGATCAGCTGGTTGATCTGAACCTGGGTATGGCGGGGTTCTTCCTTGCGTACGAACTGGCGCAGCTGCTGGATGATACCGCCGGCGCGACGTGCCTGGGTGCTGATGGTTTCCAGCACGTCAACCACCTTGTCGGTGGGTGGGGTGCCGGATTCCAGCAGGCGGATGCAGGCATCGGCGCTGGTGGCGATGGCGGTAAGGGGCTGGTTCAGCTCGTGAGCCATGCCGGATGCCATTTCGCCCATGGTGCTGAGACGGGCCACGTGGGCCAGTTCCATCTGATACTGGCGGTCTGCCTCTGCGGCCTGTTTGCGGGCGCTGATGTCCCGAAACACGACCACCGAACCGACGATATCACCCTGCTCATTGCGAATGGGGGTGCTGCTGTACTCCACAGGAATGCTGTTGCCGTCTCTTCTCCAGAACAGGTCTTCTTCCACATAACGGGGTTTGCCTTCGCGAAAGGTGAGATATACAGGGCATTCCGTTCCTGGATTGGGGCTGCCGTCCTGCCGGGTGTGATGCAAGAGCTGGTGCTGGTTGGCGCCGATGAGATCTTTGGCCCGCCAGCCGGTGATTTCGGTAACCGCCTTGTTGATGAAAGTCGCGTTTCCCTGCAGATCCACGCCATAGATTCCGTC
>DRLF01000146.1 GCA_011051425.1 Thiolapillus brandeum
AATGAGCCTGGGCGCTCTCGGCCGGATTCTGCAAGCTGATGAACCGGCAACAGCCAAAGACTGTTTTGCCGAAGGAATCGAAAAGCTCACCCCGGCTTTTCTGCGCTACCCCTCGGGCCTTGTGCCACTCATGGGCAGGCTGGCGAAAGACTATCTTGCGACTGTCAAACAAATGAATGAAACACCCGATGAAGCGCTGCTTGGGCCGGTGGTGGAGGTATTCACGCAGTTGCAAGCAAATAGCCAACCAGGAGATTGAGTACGTTATTTGATTCGATCACTGGAAGGGTCGGACTGAAGTCCGACCTACATCAGGTTTCAAATCAGCCTGCGAGCAATGGCTTCAGAAACACCCCCGTGTGAGAACCGACAACCGTAACAACATCTTCCGGAGTTCCCTGGGCAATGATATGGCCACCGCCATCACCGCCTTCCGGCCCCAGGTCCACGATCCAGTCGGCGGTCTTGATCACATCCAGGTTGTGCTCGATGACGATCACCGTATTGCCGTGGTCGCGCAGCCGGTGGAGTACGCCGAGGAGCTGTTCCACGTCGTGAAAATGCAGGCCGGTGGTGGGCTCGTCGAGGATGTACAGGGTGCTGCCCGTATCCCGCTTGGACAGTTCACGGGAGAGCTTGACCCGCTGGGCCTCACCCCCGGACAGCGTGGTGGCGTTCTGTCCCAGCTGGATATAGGTCAGCCCCACGTCCACCAGGGTCTGCAGCTTGCGCCTGACCACAGGTACCGCATCGAAGAAATCCAGTGCCTCTTCCACGGTCATGTCCAGCACTTCGTTGATGCTCTTGCCCTTGTACTTGATCTCCAGTGTCTCGCGGTTGTAACGCTTACCCTTACAGGTATCACACTGTACGTAGATATCCGGCAGGAAGTGCATCTCCACCTTGATCACACCGTCGCCCCTGCAGGCTTCGCAGCGACCGCCCTTGACGTTGAAGCTGAAGCGCCCCGGCGTATAGCCCCGGGAGCGCGACTCGGGCACCCCGGCAAACAGTTCGCGGATGGGCGTGAACAGGCCGGTGTAGGTGGCCGGATTGGAGCGCGGTGTGCGACCGATGGGAGACTGGTCGATGTCCACCACCTTGTCGAAATGTTCCAGGCCCTGAACTGAGTCGTAGGGCGCCACCGTGTGGCTGGCGCGGTTGAGCTCATTGGCTGCCAGGGGGTAGAGAGTGTCGTTGATCAGGGTGGACTTGCCCGAACCGGACACCCCGGTGACGCAGGTGAACAGGCCCACGGGAATTTCCAGGCGCACCTGCTTCAGATTGTTGCCCCGGGCGCCTTCGAGTACCAGCACACGTTTGTCATCCATCGGTGTGCGCATCAGGGGAATGGCAATACCGCACTCACCGCTGAGATACCGGCCGGTAAGAGAATCGGGATTGGCGGCTACCTCGTCCGCGGTACCCTGGGCCACCACCTGCCCCCCGTGAACCCCGGCGCCGGGGCCGATATCCACCACGTGGTCCGCTGAGCGGATAGCTTCCTCATCGTGTTCCACCACGATGACGGTATTGCCCAGGTCACGCAGGTAGGTGAGGGTCTTGAGCAGGCGGGCGTTGTCCCGCTGGTGCAGGCCGATGGACGGCTCGTCCAGTACATACATGACGCCTACAAGCCCCGCGCCAATCTGGCTGGCCAGGCGGATGCGCTGGGCCTCACCGCCGGACAGGGTGTCGGCGCTGCGGTCCAGGGTGAGATAGTCCAGACCGACATTCACCAGGAAACTCAGGCGCTCTTCGATCTCCTTGACGATTTTCTCCGCGATCCGCCCGCGCTTGCCCGGCAGGTCCAGGCGCTGAAAGAAACTGAGGCAGTCGCTGACTGACAGCGCCGTAATATCCGGCAGATTGCTTTCGTTGATGAACACATTGCGTGCCGCCTCGTTAAGCCGCGCACCCTTGCAGGCAGGACAGGCATGACTGGAAAGGTAACGGGACAGCTCTTCGCGCACGGCGCTGGAATCCGTCTCCCGGTAGCGCCGCTCCATGTTGTGTATGACACCTTCGAAGGGATGAGTCTTCTTCACCCGGCGTCCCAGGTGATTGTGATAGTCGAAATGGATGGACTCCTTGCCACTGCCATACAGAATGATGTCACGGATCTTCTTTGGCAGATTCTGCCAGGGAGTTTCCGGGTCGAAATCATAGTGCCGCGCCAGAGACTGCAGCATCTGGAAATAGTAGGCATTGCGCCTGTCCCAGCCACGCACGGCACCTGCGGCCAGTGACAGCTCGGGGTGCGCCACCACCTTGCTGACATCAAAACTCTGCTTCACCCCCAGGCCATCACAGACCTCACAGGCGCCCACGGGGTTGTTGAAGGAGAACAGGCGCGGTTCCAGTTCCTCGATGCTGTGGCCACAGACCGGGCAGGCGAAGTTGGCGGAGAACACCAGCTCGTCTTTTTCGGGCTCGTCCATCCAGGCCACCAGGGCCACACCGTCGGCCATGCGCAGGGCGGTTTCAAAGGACTCTGTAAGGCGCAGGCGCAGTCCTTCTTTGACCTTGAAACGGTCCACCACGGCTTCGATGGTGTGTTTCCTGCGCAGATCCAGGTCCGGCGCATCATCCAGTTCCCAGATCTCCCCATCGATGCGGGCGCGGATAAACCCCTGCGCGGCAAGCTCTTTCAACAGCTTGTGGTATTCCCCCTTGCGCTCGGAGATGACCGGCGCCAGCAACATGAGCTTGCTGCCTTCCGGCAGGGCCAGCACCTGGTCCACCATCTGTTCGATGGTCTGGGCCTCCAGGGGCAGATGGTGCTCCGGGCACAAGGGCGTGCCTGCCCGGGCAAACAGCAGGCGCAGATAATCGTAGATCTCGGTGATGGTACCCACGGTGGAACGGGGATTGTGGCTGGTGGTCTTCTGTTCGATGGAAATCGCCGGGGACAGGCCCTCGATATGATCCACGTCCGGCTTTTCCATCATGGACAGGAACTGGCGGGCATAGGCGGACAAGGATTCCACGTAACGGCGCTGACCT
>DRLF01000147.1 GCA_011051425.1 Thiolapillus brandeum
GAAAGAGGCAATCACCACTTGCAGGTGGCCCCCATCGTCATCGAATACGGCGCCATGCTGGCCATACGCTCAGGCCTGGGACCGGGCTGCAAGGTGGCAGCCGGCGAGATGCTGCCCGCCGGACGCATGCTGCCGCCCTTTACCTGCTGGAGAGACGGGCGCAAGCACAAGTGCGCCGGCTGAACACGCTTCTCAGGCACCGCTGAAGCCCACTCCCTCGAACATCATGGACGGCGCCCGCAGGCTGGAATAGGGCCAGGGATCATCGCCCAGAGCCACCAGGTTTCCGAAGAGTTCCTTCAGACTGCCGGTCACGTTCATTTCCCCTACAGGCTCTGCGATCTTCCCGTTGCGGATCAGGTGCCCGCGCAGGCCCAGGGAGAACTCGCCCGTGGTATTGTCTGCGTTGCCCCCCAGCCAGGAAGTGACATAGATCCCTTCCCCCGCCGCCGCGAGCAGGTCATTCAGAGAACGGCTGCCAGGCTTCACGAGCAGGTTGGATCTGCTGCCGGTGGTGGGCGCCATCTTCAGCTTGCGTCCATAGTAGGTATCGGCGTAGATATTCTGCACCACTCCCTTGTCCACCAGGGTCAGGGGACGGGCGGCGATACCTTCGCTGTCGTACAGGCGCGAACCCAGGCCCCGCAGCAGCAGAGGGTCATCCACCAGGGTCAGTTGCTCACTGAACATCCTCTTGCCCAGCTGCCCCGTCCAGAAGGATCGCTTCTGCTGGAAGGCCTGGGCCGATGCGGGACTCACCAGGGAAGATATCAGGCGCCCTGCCGCCCGGGCATCGACCACCATGTAGCCTTTCTGGCTGGGCCCCTTGGTCACACCCAGACGCTGCCGCACCCGTTCCAGGGCTTCCCTGGCAATCTTCTGAACGGTAGGCATGTCCGACAGCCGGCGCGCACCCGGGTAGAAATCACCGGAGGCCCGTCTGTCTCCCCTGTCCCGAAAGGTCAGGTCCGCTCCCATCCATATGGAAGTACCTGTCTGTTCGCCATGAAAGCCGTTGCTGCTCACGCTCAGTGAACGGCTGCTGCCGTCATAGACAGCACAGCTCGCGGAAATCAGCCGCTTGTCGCCACGAACCCCCTCATCCAACTCTTTGCACCAAGCCAAACGCTGCGCCGGCGCCAGATCCCTTATCGCCGGATCCAGCAACTGCAGATCCCTGTCTGCACGTCCTTTGAAAAGCTCCGGCGGCGTTATCCTGCGATAGGGATCCGGCTGCAGGGCGCGTGTGAGGCTCACGGCATTGGCAATGAAACCAGCCAGTGACTGCTCGCGGAGGTCTGTTGTGGAATGGCTGGCATAGCGGCCATCCACGTACAGCTCAATGGACAGTGCCCGGGAGGTGGCATCCTTCACCTTCTCCAGCTTGCCGTCCCGGTACTCATGGGTCACATCCCGGCTGCGGCTTACGTTCACCCAGGCATCCTGGGCACCGGCCTTGCGGGCCAGCCCCAGAGACTGTTCCGCAGCGCGACGCATCTTATCCTGCATGTTCGCCTCCCACGGTCATCTTCGACACAAGCACCGATGGCATGCCCAGGGATACGGGTACACTCTGTCCGTTCTTGCCACAGGTCCAGCCGCCAGTATCCATACTGCTGTCGCCACCCACCATGGTGATGTCCCTGAGCACCTGGGGACCGTTGCCAATGATGTTGCAGTCCTTGATGGGTGCGGTGATCCTACCGTTTTCCACCAGCCAGCCGTTTTTGATATAGAAGGTGAAATCGCCAGCACCGATGGACACCTGGCCGTTGGTGTAGGTCTCCGCCACGACACCCCGTTTCATGGAAGCAATCATTTCCCCGCGGCTGTGAGGACCGTTCTCCATGAAGGTACAGGTCATGCGTGGCATGGGTGCATGCCGGTAGGACTCACGCCGCCCGGATCCGCCCGGCGCCACCTTGTAATGACGTGCGGAAATGCCGTCATGGAGATAGCCGCGCAGGGTGCCGTTTTCCACGAGCACATTGCGTTGGGCGGGATTGCCTTCATCGTCATAGTTGAGCGCACCGCGTTCGTAGGCTAGGGTTCCCTGGTCCACGATAGTGACGTGCGGGTTGGCAACCTTCTTGTTCAGCATGTCGGAATAGATACTGATTCCCTTGCGGTTGAAATCCGCCTCCATACCGTGGCCTATGGCTTCATGCAGCAGGATGCCGCTGGCGCCCGACGCCAGCAGCACCGGCATTTCACCGGCCGGGGGACGCCGGGCTCCGAACAGCACCAGGGTGTTGTCCACGGCCTTTTTCGCAAGAACCTGCAGGCGCTCATCGGTATAGTGATCCATACCATATCGCCCTGACAGATTGGCAGAATTGGACTGCCGAACGCCGTTCTTTTCCGCTGAAACCGTACACCAGAGACGGGTCATGGGACGGTAGTCAGCCACCACGCGGCCATCCAGGGTGGCGATCACCACCTGTTGCTCGTAATCCGACCAGTTGATGGTCACCTTGTTCACCGCGGCATCCTGTTTGCGCGCCAGACTTTCCAGTCTGCGCACCCTGGCCAGCTTGTCATCAATTTTCACTTCCGACCAGGGCATGGCAATACGATACATCTTGCCGGCCGGGCCGGCATTGAAGTGCTGCGGCGGCACACCCTTGCTTCCCTTTGCAATGGCTGCCGCCGTACGTGCGGCCTTGAGCATCGCATCCACAGACAGGTCTTCGGTGTAGGCGTATCCCGTCTGGTCACCGATCACCACTCGCAGGCCCACACCCTGCTCGATCCAGGAGCGCGCCGAACTGATGATCCCGTCTTCCATGGCAATGGAATTGCCGCGGTTATGTTCGAAGTACAGATCAGCCGCATCGGCGCCGCGGGCCACGAGTTCACTCATAACCTTGCGCATGACCGCTTCATCCACATTGAACCAGCTCAGGAAGGGTTTGTCCGGCACATGGGTGGAAAGCCCTTCCCCCGCAGCGTTCAGGATACCGGGCATGCTCAGCATGACACCCGAGGCTGCCGTGGCAGCCAGAAAATCTCTACGTTTCATGGTCGTTTTTCCTCAATTCGGATTCTTTTTTCTGAACAGGCGAACCAGCAACAGCATCAGCAGGGAACCGGCCACAGCACCTGCCGCAGCCATCTGCCAAAGATGGTTCTGGGCAGCCGCCAGCACCGGGTTGTCCAGCAGGTTCACACCTGCATGAAAGGCGCGAATCTTCCAGCCATCCTTTTGCCTGACCAAAGTGGCGGTCCACAACGCGGGAATCTTTACTTCCTCACCATTTTTCAGTACGTAGATATCATCGGAATGACCGTACGCCACGGCAACATTGTCATCCACGAAACGCGACGGCGCATCCGCTTCCGGTGTCACGGTGATACTTTTCAGGGGAGCACTCTCGCCCACAAAATACTTCTCGAAAAAATCATTCAGCTGCGCTGCCTCGATCATGCGCTCCTGATTTACCATGGTAACGACAAATTCTGTAGCCAACAGTGAGCGCAGCCTGACAGCATCCTGCTGATTGATCGCCTCACTGGCGTCATCCAGCAGCTGTCGCAGCTGCTGATGATCTTTCTCTCTGTCGGCGGGTTCAGCTGCCATCAGGGACGCCGACAAAAGTATCGGCAGCAGTATTGCAAATAGTCTTTTCATGTCTCCATTCCTCGGCAAAACGCCTGCAAAGCCTGGCGTTTCAGATTGCTTTCAACCAGCTCTGTCAGGCAAACCAGTTCGTCTCCCTGTCCATGTCCCGGATTCTTTTCCAGAAAAAAGGCGACTTCAGGTTTACCCTGCTTATTGTCATCCAGCGCGGCCCACTCGGGTTTGAGATATCCCCGGCTTCCGGGAAAATGGATCACGCCTGTTTTCGCATCATAGCACTGTCCAAAGCGTTCCTGTGCCAGGCTGTCCATGATGCACCGGACCGGTTCCGGCGTCTGGCAATTGACCGCCGGGAAATAACGCCGGGAAAAAACCTTCAGGTAGCGATAAGTGCGATGACCTTTCACAATCAGCAGCCAGTACAGAGGCAGCCGCGGCTCTTGTGCTTTGATATGTCCCGCAAATCTGCACCAGGCGCGTGGCAATGTCTGCTCTCCCCAGAACTGATGCTGAATGACTGTGTCTCCGGAAAACAGGCAGCGCAGACGCTGGTTGGAGATAACATGTTCACTGATGGCCAGCGTCGTAAACCCGCGCACAGCCTGCCGCTCATCCTGCAGCAGGATGCAGTAGTCCTTCTGCGACAGATCCTGCATGAACCGGGAATGACTGCCACCAGCATAGTATCTGCTGTAAAGGCGATACATACTTTCGGCATGCGCTGCACTCAGGTCGGAGATACCCAGGACATGCGCAGCGAGTCGGGTCTTCCCGCTCACAGCTTCAGCTCCACCTGCCACTGATCACCGGCCTCGGGAAGCGTACCGCCCTGCCGCAATGCCTTGCGCCACGCCATGATGGGGCGATACAACACATCCTGATCCAGCGCTTTGAAATCCGCTTTTCCCCGATGCCGGATGTTCTCCTGCTGAAGTGCCAGCATGCGCACGTCCTGCTGGATGATCAGCCGGGAGAGGGGATGAAAAAACAGGCGCACCAGCGGTCCCAGCCAACCGCGCCTGAAACTGATGACAGTGAATACACGGGTTTGAAATTCATCCTGTGGCGTACAGGAGGAAGTGATGCTGTAGGCACGCCCGTCATCGAATTCATAATCCACACGGCTGGTAGCGGGTGCTATATAACGGTCGGTGTGCTTCATGCCTACAGCTTTTCCGGGCGACAGCAGCGACCATACCAGGCTTTTTTCCCGGGGTTCCTGAAAATACTCCGCCACCGCACCATCTTCGAGCATGGTTACCTGGGCCATCACCGGCTTGGCCGTCGGAGTGCGAAACCAGTATCTGTGCACATGGGTGGCATGGGGGCAGTCCAGAAAGTTTTCCAGACAGGCTTCCACATTTGCAGCAAACAGGGTTTCCATACGAAAGCTGGTCCAGCCGGGCAATCCCAGGTGAGGAAATACCAGAGGGGCCTCTTCCGGCACCTTGTCACCCGGGCAAACCCAGACGTAACCGTCCTGCTCGACGCAGTCATACTGTTGGACGGAACAGTCAGGGGGGGTGCCTGCCCTGTAGGGGATCTCCACCAGCCTCCCCTGGCAATCGAAACGCCATCCATGGTAAGGGCAGGCCAGTTGCCCGTCGGCCACTTCACCGGCGGAAAGCGGGGCATTGCGGTGCGGACAGCTGTCATCGAGTGCGGAGACCTGACCGGATTCACTGCGAAAAAAAACCAGCCTGCGCCCGAACAGAGTTCGCGCGACAGGCCGGTTTTTCAGTTTGCGGCTGGGGCAGGCGATATACCAGCAGTTCTTCAGCATACGCCGTCGCCCCGTTGTTCCTAGCGCGGCAGGTTTGAATGACCCATCAGGTATTCATCAACCGAGCGGGCACATTGCCGCCCCTCGCGAATCGCCCATACGACCAGCGATTGTCCGCGACGCATGTCGCCTGCGGCAAACAGACCCTCAACAGAAGTCGCATAGGACTTCTCGCCCTCTGTACTGCCTTTGACGTTACCCCGGGGATCGAGCTCCACACCGGCCTGCTCGATCATTCCCTTGTGCACCGGATGCACGAACCCCATGGCCAGCGTGACCAGGTCAGCTTTCAGTTCGAACTCCGAACCCGCCACTTCCGACATCTGCCAGTTACCCCCATCATCCCTGTCCCATTGCACTTTCACACAGCGCAGGGCCTTTACATGACCATTGCCGTCATCGATGAATTCCTTGGTGAGCACTTCCCACATGCGTTCACAACCTTCTTCCTGGGAAGTGGATGTGCGCATTTTGTTGGGCCAGTCGGGCCAGGTCAGTTCCTTGACCTCTTTCTCCGGCGGTCGGGGCATGAGTTCCAGCTGGGTGATGGAGGCAGCGCCATGCCGCGTGGATGTGCCCACGCAATCGGAGCCCGTGTCCCCGCCACCGATGACCACCACATGCTTGCCTTCGGCGCTGATAAAGCCTTCTTCGGCACCGGGGACAGCCTGCACCATCCTGGAGTTGGCGGTAAGAAACTGCATGGCAAAGTACACGCCTTCCAGATCACGGCCGGGCACGGGCAGGTCTCTGGGCTCTTCCGAACCACCGGCCAGTACCAGCGCATCAAATTCCGCACGAAGCCCCTCTACGCTGACATCTTCGCCCACACAGGTATTGACGTGGAATTCCACACCTTCCGCACGCATCTGCGCGACCCGGCGGTCCAGCAAGGTCTTGTTCAGCTTGAAATCCGGAATGCCATAGCGCAGCAGTCCACCGATACGGTCAGCCTTCTCGTATACAACCACGTCATGGCCGGCGCGCGCCAGCTGCTGTGCGCAGGCCATGCCTGCAGGCCCCGAACCCGCTACAGCCACCCGCTTGCCGGTGCGATGCTCGGGTATCAGGGGTTTGATCCAGCCTTCTTCCCAGCCTTTGTCCACTATGGCACATTCAATGGTCTTGATGGTGACTGGCTCGTCCTGAAGATTCAGCGTGCAGGATTCCTGGCAGGGCGCCGGGCAGATTCTGCCCGTCACCTCGGGAAAGTTGTTGGTGGAGTGCAGCACTTCCAGTGCCGTCTCCCAATCGTTGCGGTATACCAGATCATTCCATTCCGGAATGATGTTGTTCACCGGACAGCCCTGATGACAGAAAGGGATGCCACAGTCCATGCAGCGTGCGCCCTGAATCTGCAGCTGATCTTCGCTCAGCGGAATAACGAATTCCTGATAATGTGTGACACGATCAGCGACCGGCGCATAACTGCGGTCCAGCCGTTCGTATTCCATGAAACCTGTTGGCTTACCCATAGGCTCTTACCTTAAAAAAACTGTACACAAAAAACTTAACTGGCGGCACGAGCAGCTTCTTCCTGCTCGGCCTGCATTTCGAGCAATGCCCTGCGGTACTCGACGGGCATGACCTTGACGAACTTGCCCAGATAATCTTCCCAGTTGTCCAGTATCTTCCTCGCCATATCTGAATTGGTATAGTGCAAATGGCTCTCGATGATCTGACGCAGTCGGATGGCATCGAAGCGGGTCATGTCGTGAGAAACGTCCACACGACCCTTTGTTTCCATATCACCACCCAGATGTTCCAGTCGCTCCAGCGCATCGTCTTCTTCCTTGATGGGCTCAAGCTCGACCTGCGCCATATTGCAGCGCTGCTCGAAGTTGCCTGTCTCGTCCAGCACATAGGCGATACCGCCGGACATGCCTGCTGCGAAGTTGCGACCGGTACTGCCCAGCACCACGACCACACCGCCGGTCATGTATTCACAACCGTGATCACCGACGCCTTCAACAACGGCGGTAGCACCCGAGTTGCGCACGGCAAAACGCTCACCGGCCACACCACGGAAATAACACTCGCCCGCAATCGCGCCATAGAGCACGGTGTTGCCAACGACGATGTTTTCCTCGGCCTTGCCGATGGCGGAATCCGCCGGCGGATAGATGATGATGTGTCCGCCGGACAGCCCTTTGCCCACGTAATCGTTGCCTTCTCCGGACAGCTCGATGGTCACGCCACGCGCCAGCCAGGCACCAAGTGACTGACCGGCCGTACCGGATGCCTTGATGTGGATGGTGTCATCGGGCAGGCCGGCAAAACCGTATTTCTCGGCAACGCGACCGGAAAGCATGGTGCCGAAAGTGCGGTTGTAGTTGTGGATATCCACTTCGATCTGCAGCGCCTCGCCCTTCTCCAGGGCAGGCCCGGCCTGGTCGATAAGCTGATTGTCCAGTGCCCTGTCGAGACCATGGTCCTGCACATCGGCGTTGAATACCTTGTCTCCGGGAGCAGCTTCCGGCTTGACCAGCAAACGGCTGTAGTCCAAACCCTGCGCTTTCCAGTGATCGATAGCCTGACGCATGTCAAGACGGTCCGCCTGTCCGATCATTTCCTCCACCGTGCGGAAACCCAGTTTCGCCATGATCTGCCGCAGCTCTTCGGCGACGAAGAAGAAATAGTTGATGACGTGTTCTGGCTTGCCCATGAAACGCTTGCGCAGCTCTGGATCCTGGGTGGCCACGCCCACGGGACAGGTGTTGAGATGGCACTTGCGCATCATGACACAGCCTTCCGCAATGAGGGGCGCGGTGGCGAAACCGAACTCGTCTGCACCCAGTAGGGCGCCGATGGCCACGTCGCGGCCCGTGCGCATGCCGCCGTCCACCTGCACGCAGATGCGTGAGCGTAAACGGTTGAGCACCAGGGTCTGGTGGGTTTCCGCCAGGCCGATCTCCCAGGAGGAGCCGGCATGCTTGGTGGAGGTCAGGGGCGAAGCGCCGGTGCCGCCATCGAAACCGGAAATGGTCACGTGATCCGCATGGGCCTTGGAAACGCCCGCGGCCACGGTGCCCACGCCCACTTCGGACACCAGCTTCACGGAGATGCGTGCTTTCGGATTCACGTTCTTCAGATCATGGATGAGCTGGGCCAGATCCTCGATGGAATAAATGTCGTGATGCGGTGGTGGTGAAATGAGCCCCACACCAGGCGTGGAATGCCGCACCCGGGCGATCTGCTTGTTCACTTTGTGACCGGGCAGTTGACCGCCCTCGCCGGGCTTGGCGCCCTGGGCCATCTTGATCTGGATGTCGTCAGCGTTCACCAGGTACTCGGTGGTAACACCAAAGCGTCCGGATGCCACCTGCTTGATGGCAGAACGCTCGGGATTGCGTGATCCGTCAGGGAGAGGATTGAAACGTTCCGGTTCTTCACCGCCTTCGCCTGTGTTGGACTTGCCGCCCAGGGCATTCATGGCCACCGCCAGGGTGGAGTGCGCTTCGTAGGAGATGCTGCCGAAAGACATGGCGCCGGTAGCAAAACGCTTGACGATCTCCCTGGCCGGCTCGACTTCTTCCAGCGGCACGGGGTTCTCCGCCCACTTGAATGCCATCAGGCCGCGCAGGGTAAGCAGCTTTTCAGTCTGCTCGTTGATCAGGCGCGAATATTCCTCATAGGTGCCCGCATCATTGCCACGTACCGCATGTTGCAGTTTGGCAATACTGTCCGGCGTCCACACATGGGCTTCGCCGCGCTGACGCCAGGCGTAATCGCCACCCACATCCAGCTGTTTGCGATAGATGAGCGCGTCACCAAAGGCATCCTCATGCCAGCGGGCAGCCTCTTTGGCCACTTCTTTCAGGCCAATGCCTTCGATGGTGGTCGCCGTACCGGTAAAGTACTGTGCAATGAATTTGCTGGACAGACCAACAGCATCAAAGATCTGCGCGCCGCAGTAGGACTGGTAGGTGGAGATACCCATCTTGGACATGACCTTGTGCAGACCCTTGCCCACAGCCTTGATATAGCGCTTCTGTGCTTCGGCAAAATCAAGCCTTTCAGGAAGCTCGGGGAGCATATCCTGAATGGTCTCGAACACCAGGTAGGGATTGATGGCTTCCGCACCATAACCGGCCAGTGTTGCAAAGTGATGCACTTCCAGCGCGGCGCCGGTCTCGACGACCAGCCCCGCTTCTGTACGCAACCCCTGCCGAATCAGGTGATGGTGCACGGCCGACGTGGCCAGCAACATGGGGATAGCCAGGTTATCCGTGTCTACCCTTCTGTCGGAAAGAATCAGAATATTATGGCCTTCACGCACCGCCTTTTCCGCCGTGCTGCACAAAGCCAGCAAAGCCTCTTCCATGCCCTCCGGACCATTGATCGCGGGATAGGTGACATTGAGGGTGAGCGTGCGGAAAGCACCGTCACAGTTGTCTTCGATCTGACGGATCTTTTCCAGGTCGGCATTGGTGAGCACCGGCTGTTTCACTTCCAGGCGCATGTTTTCACCGCCACTGCCCAGGCCCAGGAGGTTGGGACGGGGACCGATGAGTGTCACCAGGGACATGACGATCTCTTCACGGATGGGATCGATGGGTGGGTTGGTCACCTGGGCGAAGTTCTGCTTGAAATAGGTACTCAGGTGCCGTGCGCGGTTTGACAGCACGGATGGCGGGTTGTCCGCCCCCATTGAGCCGATGGCTTCCTGCCCGGTGCACACCATGGGGGTCAGCAGAAACTTGAGATCTTCACTGGAATATCCGAATGCCTGCTGACGGTCCAGCAGCACTTCCTCGTCCGGCGCCATGGTGCCTACCGCAGGAGGCAGATTGGCGAGACGTATCTGGGTCTTGTCCAGCCAGTCCTGATACGGCCTGGCAGCCGCCAGATCTGATTTCAGCTCTTCATCATCAATGATGCGCCCCTGCTCCATATCGATAAGGAACATTTTTCCGGGCTGCAGGCGCCATTTCTTGACGATCTTTTCCTCGGGGATATCCAGCACACCCATTTCGGATGCCATGACCACCAGACCATCGTCGGTGATCAGGTAGCGTGCAGGACGCAGGCCGTTGCGATCAAGGGTTGCGCCTATCTGACGGCCATCGGTGAAGGCTACGGCTGCCGGACCATCCCAGGGCTCCATCAGCGCGGCGTGGTATTCATAGAAAGCCCGACGCTTTCCATCCATGAGCTTGTTGCCACTCCAGGCTTCGGGAATCAGCAGCATCATGGCATGGGCCATGGAATAACCGCCCATGACCAGGAGCTCCAGGGCGTTATCGAAGCATGCCGAATCAGATTGCCCTTCGGGGATCAGGGGCCAGATCTTGTCCAGATCATCACCGAGGATATCCGAGGCCATGGAATGGCGACGGGCAGCCATCCAGTTCACGTTGCCACGCAGGGTGTTGATCTCACCGTTGTGGGCGATCATGCGGAACGGATGCGCCAGGTCCCAGGTGGGGAAGGTATTGGTGGAGAAACGCTGGTGCACCAGTGCCAGTGCGGAGGTCAGCGTCTCATCCTTCAGGTCGGGATAGTATTCACCAACCTGGGCCGCCA
>DRLF01000148.1 GCA_011051425.1 Thiolapillus brandeum
CTCGAATTCAGACCTGAGGAATCGTGCATCAAAGGACGCATTGTGTGCAACTAATGAGAAATCCTGAATAAATTGGGCGAATGAGCACATGGTTTCTTCACAGGAAGGTGCATTTTGCAACATGCCATTGGTAATGCCTGTGTAGTCTTCAATAAAGAAACTGATTTTGCGACCGGGGTTCATCAGCTGCTGGAATCGGTCAACGATTACACCATCTACCAGCTTTACTGACCCGATCTCGATAGCGCGGTCCCCGTGATCCGGAGACAAGCCTGTGGTCTCGAAATCGAGTACTACAACAGTGCTGGCGCTGGAATCCACGTCCACCAAACTACTTTGCGGGTGGATATTCCGCGTAGCTGGGGAGATCATCGGAACAGGACCATTCGGCACGGGAATCCCAGAAAATACGGGCCTGAGCCGGCAGGGGAGACGGTGAATCCAGTGATCCTGCCGGTATCAGCACAGCATGAAGCTGGGGTATCACACGTGGCATGGGGCTGCCACATTCGCTGCAAAAGCAGTTAAAAAACCGTTCCGCATCAGGAACCTTGTAAGATTTCAGCAGTGATTCACCCTGTGTCCAGGTAATGCCGGTATGCGGAGTCATCAGCAGATTGCTGGCATGGCCTGTGCCGCTGGATTTACGGCAACGTCCACAGTGGCAGTGATAGAAGCGCAAGGGCTTCCCGGTGACTTCGTATTGTACGCCGCCACATAGGCAGTGGCCTTTAACGGTGCTGGACATAGTGTTTTCCTTTCTGGCAGGTGCTCAATACTACGCTATTTCCTGGTGTTGTCATCGGTGCTGATTCGGGCATCGAGCGAGCGGGTGCGGCAGATTCCTGGATCTTTCTGCTTTTACCATGATATTTCAGTGGTGATACACAGAAAAATTACCGTCCAGGTTATTTAGCAACCTCATAGACCAACTCATGACCGGCCGCTAGTAAAAACTGAGGAGAGCCAAGCCACCGGTGATTTTGTGGGTAGCTGATAAAAGGCGATGGGAGGAAAGTTAGCCGTGGAATACTGAGCTGCTATTAAACGATAAGGTGGCATTGTTTAATAAGCAAGAATCTTATTAAACAAAACAGGGATGCTTCCTTTGGGGTTACTTCTGGCTGTTTCGGATTGCTTCCGGCAATCCGGTCGAACCCCGCAGAAGTACTCCACCGAATTAAGGGTGAGTTTTGTTGTTTGGTCGGAGTGAGAGGATTCGAACCTCCGGCCCCTGCCTCCCGAAGGCAGTGCTCTACCAGGCTGAGCTACACTCCGATTTGATCAGATCGAACGTTGCACCGAGAAATCGGCCAGTGCTGCCAGGGCACTGTTGTAGGCGGAAGATGGAAGGACTTCCAGTGCCTTCTTTGCCAGCTCCGCTTCTTCCCTGGCACGGCGGGCAGTGTAAGCGATTGCGTCCGTGGATTCAATGGCGGCCATCACTTCGTCCACCATGTCGGCACCGCCTTTTTCGATAGCCGTTTTCAGCAGTTTCTGATGCTCCTTGCTGCCGGTTTCGATGGCGCGGATCAGCGGCAGGGTGGGTTTTCCTTCTGCAAGGTCATCACCCAGGTTCTTGCCGATGTCTTCATCCGAGGATCCGTAGTCCAGGGCATCGTCGATCATCTGAAAGGCCATGCCCAGGTGCAGGCCGTAGTCAGCCAGGGCCTGTTCCTCGCATTCGGGACGTTCTGCCACGATGGCGGCCAGCCGGGCGCCTGCTTCGAACAGCGTGGCGGTCTTGCGCGTAATCACTTCCCGGTACTGATCTTCCGTGGTATCCGGGTCGTTGCAGTTGAGCAGTTGAAGTACCTCGCCCTCGGCGATGCGGTTGGTGGCGTGGGAAAGTACGTCCATGACCCGCAGGTTCTGGATTTCCACCATCATTTCGAAGGATCGGGAATAGAGAAAGTCTCCTACCAGCACGCTGGCAGCATTGCCCCAGACGGCATTGGCTGTTTCGTTGCTGCGGCGCATATCGGAGCCGTCAACCACGTCATCGTGCAGCAATGTCGCAGTGTGGATGAATTCAATGATGGCCGCCAGGTTGATATGATGGCTGCCCTGATAGCCGACGGCCAGTGCAGACAGTTGCACGATCATGGGGCGCAGGCGCTTGCCGCCACTGTTTACTATGTAGTGACCAATCTGATTGATGAGCACCACGTCTGACTGGAGTCTGTCCAGGATCAGCAGGTCGGTGGCCCGCATGTCGTCGGCAATGAGATCGCGAATAGCGGAAAGATCCATCGATAGTGTGGGCCGGTTACTTTGAAACGGGAATACTGATGCTATAGGGAAACGCCGCTGCTGCCAAGGGTTTGGGCAAATCAATCATATCGGGTTTGACCTGGGCGGATAATCTGGGTAGAATCCCGCGTCTTTCCGCTGGCCTTTTGTATTGGGTTGGCCGTTTTAACCGTTTTTTTACCGGAGACATGCAGACATGTATGCCGTAATTCAGACCGGGGGTAAGCAGTATCGCGTCAGCGAAGGCATGACCCTGAAGGTTGAGAAAATCAATGCCGAAGAAGGGTCCAGCGTCGAGTTGGACAAAGTGCTCATGGTTGCCGATGGTGACAACGTACAGGTAGGTACGCCTTATCTGGACGGCAAGGTTACCGCCACCGTGAAATCACACGGCAAGGGCAAGAAGGTACATATCGTCAAGTTCAAGCGTCGCAAGCATCACCTGAAGCGTCAGGGGCATCGCCAGCAGTTTACTGAACTCGAGATCACCGGTATCAACGCAGGCTGAGGAGAATAGAGCATGGCACATAAAAAAGCAGGCGGCAGTTCCAGAAACGGTCGCGATTCAGAATCCAAACGCCTCGGCGTCAAGATCTACGGCGGCCAGGCCATCAAGGCCGGCAGCATCATCATTCGTCAGCGTGGCACCAAGGTGCATCCTGGTGTCGGTGTTGGCTGTGGCCGTGATCACACCCTGTTCGCGCTGAACGACGGTGTTGTGAAATTCGAGAAGAAGGGGCCAAAGATGCGCCAGTTTGTGAGCGTGGTTTCCGCCTGATTGCTGTTTAGCAAGAACTTCTGAAGACCCCGCCAGAACGGCGGGGTTTTTTGTTTATACGGTATAATTTATCCAATGAAATTTGTAGACGAAGCCATCATCAAGGTGGAAGCAGGCGACGGCGGCAACGGTTGCGTCAGCTTTCGCCGCGAGAAATACATTCCCAAAGGTGGTCCCGACGGCGGGGACGGAGGTGATGGTGGCCATGTCATTCTTGTTGGTGATGAAGGCCTTAACACCCTGGTGGATTTTCGCCACAAGCGCCTGCATCGTGCAGAGCGTGGGCAGAATGGCATGAGCCGGCAGATGTACGGACACAAGGGAGCGACACTGTATGTGCGTGTGCCCGTGGGCACGCGGGTGCGGGATCTGGACACGGACGAAATCATCGGCGAAATCCTCGAGGAAGGCCAGGAGATGCTGGTGGCCCGGGGTGGCAAGCACGGGTTGGGCAATATCCACTTCAAGAGCAGTACCAATCGTGCGCCCCGTCAGTCCACCAATGGCACGCCGGGGGAAAAGCGCAATCTGAGCCTGGAGCTCATCGTGCTGGCGGATGTGGGTTTGCTGGGGATGCCCAACGCCGGGAAATCCAGTCTGATCGCGAAAATGTCCCATGCACGCCCCAAGGTGGCTGACTATCCGTTTACCACGCTGTATCCCAACCTGGGTGTGGTCAACCTGGGTCAGGGTCGCAGCTTCGTGATCGCCGACATACCCGGCGTTATCGAAGGGGCAGCGGAAGGCGCGGGCCTGGGGCTGCAGTTCCTGAAACACTTGTCCCGAACCCGCCTGGTGCTGCATCTGGTGGATATTGCGCCCCTGGATGAGAACCTGAATCCTGCGGATGAGGTGCGCCAGCTGATCGCTGAAGTGGAGAAGTATGGCGGCGACCTGGCCGATCGCGAGCGCTGGCTGGTGCTGACAAAAAAGGATCTGCTGCTGGATGAAGAGTTCGAAGAGAAAAAAGAGCGGCTTCTGGCCGAACTTGACTGGAAAGGGCCGGTATTCGCGGTTTCCTCTGTGACTGGCGAAGGTGTGGACGAGCTTGCCCAGGCGCTGATGCGGCATATCGAATCGTTTAAAGAACCCTCTGAAGATGCCGAAGCAGAGGATGAGACACCCTACGACCCGACCCGGACCTGATGATAACGAGAGACAGCATTTCCAAAACCCGACGCTGGGTCGTGAAGATCGGCAGCGCCCTGCTCACCGCTGAAGGCCGGGGGCTGGACCGCGGTGCGCTGGGCGGCTGGGTGGATCAGATGGCCGACTGGCTGGAGCAGGGCAATGAGCTGGTGCTGGTTTCTTCCGGCGCAGTCGCCGAAGGCATGTGCCGCATGGGCTGGAACGAGCGGCCGGAAACCCTGCACGAACTGCAGGCAGCGGCAGCAATCGGCCAGATGGGCCTGGTGCAGGCCTGGGAAAGCTGTTTTCAGCGCCGGGGCCGTCATACCGCCCAGGTACTGGTCACCCATGATGACCTGTCCGACAGAAGGCGCTATCTGAACGCGCGCAGTACCCTGCAGACCCTTTTGTCCCTCGGTGTCGTGCCGGTGGTGAACGAAAACGACGCGGTAGCCAATGAAGAACTGCGTTTTGGGGATAACGATACCCTGGCTGCCCTGGTGGCCAACCTCATCGAGGCCGACCTGCTGGTGCTGCTCACTGATCAGGATGGACTTTTCGATGCGGATCCCCGCACCTCGCGGGATGCCAGACTGATCGAACATGCCCGGGTCGATGACGCCCGTCTCGACGGCTTCGCCGGGGATTCACGCGGAAGTCTGGGCAGCGGCGGTATGCAGACCAAACTGCGGGCTGCCCGGCTGGCGGCCCGCTCGGGAACGGCAACCATTATCACTTCAGGCAAGGACAGTGAGGCCCTGAGGGGTATCGCAGCGGGCAAGCAGCTGGGTACCCTGCTGGTACCCTCTCAGGAGCCGGATGCGGCGCGCAAGCGCTGGCTGGCGGCCCAGTTGCAGGCCCATGGCCAGCTGATCCTGGATGCCGGCGCCGTGAACAAGCTGCAACATGCCGGGTCCAGCCTGCTGGCCGTCGGCGTAACCGCGGTGGATGGCCGGTTTTCGCGGGGTGAGATGGTGCTTTGCCTCGATCCGCAGGGGCGGGAGGTGGCGCGGGGGCTCGTAAATTACTCATCGGAAGAAGCGCGTAAAATTGCCGGGCGGCCCAGCCGGGAATTTGAACAGATTCTCGGTTATATGGATGACGAAGAACTGATTCACCGGGACAATCTGGTCGTACTGTAGAAAACATCTGATTCAGTGAATCCTGTCCCTTTTGCACGCCTGTCGATTCCCGGCTGGAGATTGTCCCGTGGAACCTGAACTGTACTATGGCCTCTATGCACTGCTGGGTGCGTTCGCCGGTGTGCTTGCCGGTTTGATGGGTATCGGTGGCGGCCTGGTCATCGTGCCGGGTCTGCTGTTGCTCTTCCATCTGCAGGGATTCGATACGGCTTTCCTGCCCCATATTGCTTTCGGCAGTTCCCTGGCCATCATCGTACCCACCGCGATCTCCTCTTTGTGGGCGCATCACAGGCGTGGTGCGGTGGACTGGCCGGTGGTGTTCGGGCTGGCCCCCGGCCTGATGCTGGGGGCATTGGCAGGTGCCTGGCTGGCATCGCAGTTCAGCACGGGTCTGCTGAAGGTGCTGTTCGGGACCTTCCTGCTGCTGGTGGCAGGTCAGATGCTGTCAGCTGTTGCACCCAAAACAGGATCTGCGCCACGGGGGCATCACCGTCTGTTCCTGCCCGTTGGTGCGGCGATCGGCACGGTATCGGGGCTGGTGGGTATCGGTGGTGGCACCATGACAGTGCCTTTCCTGGTCTGGCAGGGCAAGAGCCTGCCCGGGGCAGTGGCGACTTCGGCTGCCTGCGGCCTGCCCATCGCTATCGCCGGTGCCCTGGGATTCATGCTCATGGGGCAGGGCCTGGGGGCAGGCTTGTCCACTGGCTTTGTGTATTGGCCTGCTGTGATCGCCGTGGCGTTGTTTGCTGTACTGGCTGCGCCTCTTGGTGCGCGATTGGCCCACAGTCTTCCTGTTTCGCTGCTGAAAAAAGGGTTTGCCCTGTTGTTGCTCGTGGTCGGGCTGCGCCTGATCCTTTTCAGTTGACGTTGGGATCCCAGAAATTGGGTGCAGTTTCGGGGGCGGGAGCAGGTGATTCACCGGCTGTGTTGAGGCGGAAGAACTGGATCACCCTGTCTTTCTTGTCCCGCAGGGCGAGCTGATTGTCCTGCATGCGAAACTCGAAATCCTGTACCTGTCCGGTGGTGGCATCCTTGAATCGCAGGTGTTCGGGAAGAACCTCAAGGTAGAAATCCCGGTACTGGTCGCGTGCCCAGTACATGCGTGCATACTGCTGTTTGATGGCCAGCAGTATGCGGTTCTGACTGGCCCAGGCGCCGTCAAGACTGCCGTCCGGCACCTGGCCCTGTGACAGGGGGGGCGAGGGAGTCGACGGGTAGGCAGGCATGTATTTCCGGTACTGGGAAGGGTTGCCCGAGTGACCGATCTGTCCGGAGAAATCCTGGTAAAGCTGCATCATTTCGAAGACATCCAGCATGGAGCGCATCATGTCCACAAAGGGATTGGCATTGTCCCAGTTGCTGGCATTTGCCGGCCCGATGAACAGGAGCAGAACGAAGGTCTGGATGATCTTTTTCATGAAAATGACTACTGGTTGTTTTTTCCAATTATAGTTCAAGGGTTAGACTGTTGAAAAAGTATGGCGTAAATTGTTTTCAGCGCGTCTGGTATGGAGAGGAGAATTTATGGCATTGATCAGTAGTTCCAGTGACAAGGGTTCTGCAGCATTGCTGCAGGATGAGCTGGTCGTTCCCAAAAGAAAATCCCTGCGGCTGGATACCTTTCCCCTGGGTATGGACAATACCCGTATTGATGTACGCCTGGAACCTAAGCTGAAACATGCTATCGATATCAGCGTGAATTCCAGCATGGCCCTCTACATGCGCAAGCTGCAGTTGCCCATGAGCAATGATCTTCTGGTCGAGGACGGCGGCGCCAGCGAAACCTTTCATGATGTTTTCAGCCAGTTGAGCAGTGTCGTAGCGCAAAGGGCGAGGCAGTCTTCACGACGGGAAGTGTATCAGCTGTTCATTCTTTCCGTGGTCAAGCAGATTTACTTGAGCGTGGACCGGCAGTTGCGGGATTGCCGCGAAGGCTTCGATGTGGACTCCACCGTTGGCGGGCTTTCCGGCGGCGATGTGGTATCCCGTCATGAGAAGCTGTGGCGTTTCAGCCGTCATCAAACCATGCTGCGTTATCTGGTCAGTCATGATCTTCTCGAACAGCTGCGCAGTATGGAAGTGATATCGCGCAAGCAGCGCAAGAGTATTCTCGCCCTGTCCTGGCCGGTTGCCGAAGAGATGCTCTTCAATCCGCTGTTGCAGCTCAGTGATTTGAGTGATGAAGCGGCGTTCATCGAAATCTATCCTTTTCTGCTGCTCAAACCGGAAATGTTCAGGACCTTTGAACAGCTGATGCTGGACGTACTCTGCCGGTGGTTGCCGGATTGTCCGGTCCGGCGTTTGAGCAATGAACACAACGACGATCTGAATGCCCTGCAACTGCGGCGGGACCAGGGTGATTTCCCCGCCTATGCCCAGGTGGAGGCCTATCTGCGCGCAGTGATGTCCCAGTCCGAGTATCAGCGCATGGAAAGCAGCTGGTTCGATGATCCGGGCAATCTGTCCTGGCTCACGGGAGGGGATGGGGAAAGGGGCAGGCCGGGATTCTGGGATGCCAAACGCTGGCATGCATTCCAGGACAATCTGCTGGAAGAGCTGGAGAAGACCCTGCAGAAAAACGGCATCCTGGAAATGGTGTTCGCCAGTGCCCTGTTGCCAGACCTGTTTCGCAGCCTGGGCAGAAAAGGGGCACTGCGCCTGGTGTACGAATATCTGCTTGGTGGACGCAGCAAGAAGGAGCTGATTCCCATTCTGCAGCAGTTCAAGGACATTTCCGACCTGGATCTATATGTGCAGCGCATGAATACCGTGCGCAAGGAAATCAAACATGCCGATACGGCCCAGCGCAGGAGCTGGCTGATCAAGGTGGTGGAAGGGTATGCCAGCTTACGGCGTGATCTCAAGCTGTCCTGGGAGATGTACCGTGCCCTGGACCTGATCCGGCTGCTGGACAAGCCTAAGGAGCTGACACTTTCCCGCGCAAATGATCTGCTGCAGGAATTTTCTTTGCAGGAAGAAGGGCAGACGCCGGAAGTGAAAGGGCATGTGATCCTCAAGGCCGACCTTCGGGGGTCTACTGAGCTCACGGCCAGTATGCTTCGGGAGGGCCTGAATCCGGCATCGTATTTCAGCCAGAACCTGTTCGATCCCATCAATACACTGCTGCAGAAATACGGCGCGGAAAAAGTGTTTGTCGAAGGGGACGCAGTCATTCTGATGATACTGGAACACGCAAACCTTCCCTCCCAGGCAGTGGCTCGTGCCTGTGGCCTGGCTTATGATATTATCGATCTGGTTTTGCGGAGAAATCTGGAAAGCAGGCAGTTGGGTTTGCCGGAACTGGAGCTGGGGGTCGGGGTCGCGTATGTACCTGAAGCGCCCTGCTATCTGTTTGATGCCGGACGGAAAATCACCATATCTCCCGCAATCAACCGGGCAGACCGGTTGTCTTCATGCAAGGGACGTGATTTTGTTGGATTTGGCGAAGACAAACACTGGGGTGTCGAGGTCATCAGGATTGAGCAGACTGCCAACGGTGTCTCAGGAAGCGACCAGTATTGCCGATACAATGTGAACGGAATAGAGCTGGATCTGCCGGCATTTCAGCACCTTGCAGAAGAGATCGTGCTGAAGAAGGTAAAGGCTGCGAGCTATGGTAAAAAAACGGGTGACAATTACTACGTTGGCCGTTTTCCTGATATGGCCGGGAAAACCCGGTGGCAGGTCGTGCGCCACAGCGCCATCAAACACTGGGATGGAAACAAGTTGAGCGGCTCTTCCAAGAAGGCCGGAAACAGTTTCTATGAACTGGTGACGGATCCAGAGATATTGAGCCGGACGAGGGAAAAACTGTCCGGTAAAAACTGAATGGTATGTTCCTGCACCGGGAGCGGAACATCGGAAATGAAACTATGTATGCCCTGAAGCACAAATTACACCGTGTAGAGACAGCTTTGCGTGCGAGGATGCGTGTTCGCGGTTCCATCGCGCAACCCGTCCTTGTCGAACAGCTTACCGAGACAGGCCTGGACTTTCTCTGTGATGCCGGCGCGCAATGCCGCATCATGCCGGAAGGACGCAAGACGCCGGGTCCCGTTTTTGGCGTTTACGTGGATATGGCGTTCCGGCTGCCGGGTAACGATCGGGAATTGCAGACCCGCTGCCGGGTGGTGTTCTGTCACCGCCTGTCACAAAACAGTTATCGTTTCGGTTGCGAGTTTCACCAGATTGACGATGCTGACAAAGCATTGCTGATGGATTTCCTGCTCCGCCAGTAGCTTGAGCTGATCCGCCTGCATCTGCGGGGATGACCATGATCACCCCGCGTATCCGCCCGTCCTTTTCTAGCTACAATGCAGTACTGTCCTTGATGGTTGCCTGGGCAGTCTGTGCCGCCTCCGTTCCCTGTACCGGCAGCATGCGTTCAGACAGTCGCGTGAGCTTGCGTTCGAGGCGGTGATCATAGATGGCAGCATAGGTGAATACCCGCTGCACATATCCCCTGGTTTCCCTGAAAGGAATCAGTTCCACCCATATATCTGCCGGCAGGCTGGATTTGGGCATCCAGCGTTTTACCCGGTGGGGGCCGGCATTGTAGGCAGCCGTGGCGAGTACCGGGTTGTCCCCCAGGCTGGCAAATATATCGGCCAGATAGGCTGTACCCAGTTCGATATTGATGCTTGGGGTGATCAGGTCCCTGCGTTTGGGCGAGCGTTTGCGCTTCAGCAGCTTTTTTGAAACGTAGCGGGCAGTTGCAGGCATGAGCTGCATCAGCCCCACCGCACCGGCATAGGAGCGTACGCTGGCGTTGAAAGCGCTTTCCTGCCGTATCACGCCATATACCCAGGACATGTCCAGCCTGTTCTTGCGGGCAAAGTGTTTCACATCGGAAAGGTGCTCCAGAGGGAAGCGCAGTTCCAGGTCGTCCCAGTAGTCGGATTTTGCCAGTGTGAAAATGGCCTGGTCGTGCCAGTTCCAGGATTGCGCCAGTTCCGCGGCGGCAATGTATTCGTCTGCCGTCAGATCGCGGGTGGCGAAACGCCATTCACGGCGGGCATCCACCCAGCGGTCCAGTGCCAGCAGCTCACGTGCTCTGGCCACTGCAGGGTTCCTGCTGATGGTATCGGCAAGCTCCTTGTCCACGGTGCTGGGCTTTGGTGAAAAATGATAGGGGCGACCGGTTCGGTCAGCGGCCAGAAATCCGTAGTAGCTCCGTTTGGCTGCCAGCTGTTGGTACAGTATGGTGGCCCTGGCACGCTGACCGGTCTGCTCCAGTGCCCGCGCCAGCCAATAGGACCAGCGTTCGCTTTGCTGTTCCTCTTCCGGCATGCGTTCGATACGCGAGACGACCTGCACCCAGTCATTGTGCAAGAGCGCGGATTTGACCAGAGCCTCCTGCAGTTTGCTGTCGTGACTGCAGGGTTGGAGATCAGCCATGAAGTCGATTGCGGCCGCCGTTTCATTTCGTGTCAGCCACAGGGCCAGCTTGCGGTTCACCAGGTGCTTCTCGAGAACGCTGAAACTGAACCGCTTCTGCAGTCGTTTCCAGTAGTCCAGGGCAGGGACAGGGTCCTTTCGAATCTGTCTGTAAGCGGCATCCAGCAGAATTTTCTGGCGTTGAGGATGTTTTTTCTTCAGCGCAGGGTCGGTCAGGGCCAGCGCGGGTTTGTTGTGTATCCGTATCCAGGTATCCACCCAGCCCCGTTCTCTGGCGGGGAGGGACTTCTGCAGGAAGCGGGCCAGTTTGATTTGTCCGCGGTTCATGGCCAGTTCAATACGCTGCCAGACCAATTCTGTGGTCAGTAGCCCCGCCTGGCGCCAGGCCTTGAACACCGGGTCGCAGGCTTTGGGGCGGGATTTGCCATAGAGCCACAGAGGTTCGACCTGTGAAAAAGCCTGTTTTTTGCTGCCGGTATGGATCAGTGCCTGAAGATAGTGACACTGCCGGCTGATATTGGTTTGAGGGGTATAGAAGCGTATATAGTTTTTCCAGTCCCTGCGTTCCGCCAGCACATTCAGCCAGCGGCTGCGCAACAGGGACGGCAGGGGCGTGTCCTTGTACTTCCTGAGAAAATCGTCAACCTCGTCTGTGCTGGCATTTTTCAGCTCATGCTTGAGCCTGGCGTATTCCAGGTATGGGTAAAGTGGATAATTGCGCAGCAGTGTTTTCATCTGCCGGGGCAGGGGGTTACCCGTCGCGGAGAGTTTTTCCGCAGCCTGAAACAGCTTGCGCTGTGCTTCCAGGGCGACATTGCCGGCAATAGCGGTGTTTACCGCCAGCAATATCAGTGTCATTGCGAGCAAGGCGGGGGTCAATCGGTAGCGGGCATTCATTTTTCCACACTAAGCACTCTGTGATGCTCCTGCAATAGGGGTTTTCCCTGTAGCTCACCTGTGAATAAATGCCGGCGGCATGAGCTACAATCCCCTGTCATTATAGAGCGTACAGGTTTTGGAGTTGTGATATGGCAGACAATAAGAGCATGGAAGAGGAAATGGCCCTGAACAGCGGCATTGCAGCTTTCGAGGCGAAGCATTTTGTACGCGCCGCAGAACTGCTGGAGCCGCTGGCGGAAGCGGGCAATGCGGAAGCCCAGTACAGGGTGGCCATCATGGCGCAGAACGGTCTGGGCATGGTGGAAAATCAGCTCCAGGCTTACAAGAACATGAAAGCTGCAGCCGAGGCAGGGCTGCCTTTTGCCCAGCATGGCCTCGGTTTCATGTACCTGGAAGGCGAATGCGTGGACAAGGATGGCAAGAAGGCGCTGGCGTGGTTCATGAAGGGGGCGGAACAGGGTCTGCAGGGGTCCATGACCACCATCGCCATGATGTATCAGGATGGCAACGGCGTGGAGGCTGATCCGGAAAAAGCCCGTGAATGGTTTCACAAGGCGGGTTTCGACGAGATGTAGCCCGGACATGCCGGTTCAGTACCAGGGCTGAAGTGCCAGTCAGCGGCCTCGTCTGAGCCGCATCGCGGCAATTCTCAGCGATGGCGGCGTTTGCGCACGGCCCTGGCCAACAATTCCAGCAGCGGCACGCTGTCCTCCCAGGCGAGGCAGGCATCGGTGATGCTCTGGCCGTAGGTAAGCGCTTTCCCCGGCTCCAGGGGCTGATTGCCACCCACCAGGTGGCTTTCAATCATGGCACCGACGATGCGGATATCACCCCGTTCGATCTGCCCGGCCACGTCCCTTCCCACGTCCACCTGTTTCTCATATTGCTTGTGGCTGTTGGCGTGGCTGAAATCCACCATCAGCCTCGGCGTCAGTCCCGCCTTTTCCATTTCTTCAGCGGCCAGGCTCACCGATTCGGCGTCATAGTTGGGGCGCTTGCCACCACGCAGTATGATATGGGTGTCGTTGTTTCCCGAAGTGCAGAAGATGGCGGAATGGCCTTCCTTGGTCATGGACATGAACACATGGGGACGCTCCGCGGCGCGCATGGCGTCAACAGCCACGCGCATGGTACCGTCGGTACCATTTTTGAATCCCACCGGGCAGGACAGGCCGGAAGCCAGCTCCCTGTGCCCCTGGCTTTCCGTGGTGCGGGCGCCGATAGCACCCCAGCTCACCAGGTCTGCCACGTACTGCGGTGAGATCAGATCCAGAAATTCGGTGCCTGCAGGCAGCCCCATGTTGTTGATGTCGACCAGCAGTTGTCGCGCCAGTTCGAGGCCCTTGTTGATCTTGAACGAGTTGTCCAGGTCAGGATCGTTGATAAGACCTTTCCAGCCCACCGTCGTGCGGGGCTTTTCAAAATAGACGCGCATCACGATGAGCAGGTCATCCGCCAGCTGTTTTTTCACTTCCAGTAAGCGGCCGGCGTAGTCCATTGCGGCCTTGGGGTCGTGTACCGAGCACGGACCGATGACCACCAGCAGGCGGTCGTCCTCGCCATGCAGGATGCGGTGAATCTGCTGGCGGGTTTCGAAGACGGTTCTTGCCGCTTTTTCCGTGATGGGGTAGCGCTCATGCAGAACGGCAGCGGGCACCACTTCCTGAGTGGCGCGGATGCGCAGATTGTCTGTCTGATACTGTTGCATGAGCCTGTCTGTTCGATCGGTTGGTAAGCCGATCATTATAGCCCTTCACAGGGATGCCGCTCAATACAGATGACAGGCAACCTGGTGTGGAATGTCGTTTTCACTGATGTCTTTCAGCGCCGGCATACTTTCTGCGCAAACCGGCATGGCGTCGGGGCAGCGCGTGCGAAAAGGGCAGCCGGAAGGGGGATTCAGTGGCGAGGGCACGTCGCCCTGCAGGATGGTGCGGTTTGACTTGGCATCCGGGTCGGGCATGGGGATGGCGGAAAGCAGGGCCCTGGTATAGGGATGCCGGGGTTCGCGGTACAGATCTGTGGAAGAGGCGATTTCCACCAGTTTGCCCAGGTACATGACGCCGATCTCGTGGCTGATATGCTGGACCACCGCCAGGTCATGGGAGATGAACAGGAAAGAGATCCCCAGTTCCCGCTGCAGGCGGGCAATGAGGTTCAGTACCTGGGACTGAACAGATACGTCCAGGGCGGATACAGCCTCGTCGGCGACGATGAACTTGGGGTCGAGAGTCAGTGCCCGGGCGATACCGATGCGCTGACGCTGGCCGCCGGAGAATTCGTGGGGATAACGGTGCAGCACATTGGCGCGCATGCCGACGATGTCCAGCAGTTCCAGCACTTTCTGCTTGCGGGACGCCGCATCGCCGATGCGGTGAACTTCCAGGGGTTCCAGCAGGGTCTGCATGACCGTGCGCCTCGGGGACAGAGAAGCGTAGGGGTCCTGAAAGATGATCTGCATGTCGCGACGGTGCGCCACCAGCGCTTTGGCATCGAGCTTGCTGATGTCCGCCCCTGCC
>DRLF01000149.1 GCA_011051425.1 Thiolapillus brandeum
AACGCTCCAGGGCATCCTGCCCATAGAGCCGCGCCATGCCACCAAACCGCCGTTGATAATCCACCCGCCCTGTTCCTGATATAATGTGCTGTTTTTCAAATGTAATTTGGCATTATATCCAAGATGACCGTCATACGACTCACAGAATACAGCCACGGCTCGGGCTGCGGCTGCAAAATCGCTCCCAAGCTGCTGGACGAAATCCTCCAGGGCAGCGTCAGCATGCTCCCGGACCCGCGCCTGCTGGTGGGCAACCAGACCCGTGACGATGCCGCGGTCTATGACCTGGGCGACGGGCGCTCCGTGGTCTCCACCACGGATTTTTTCATGCCCATCGTGAACGACCCCTTCGAGTTCGGCCGTATCGCCGCCACCAACGCCATCAGCGACATTTACGCCATGGGCGGCAAGCCCCTGATGGCCATTGCCATCTTCGGCTGGCCCATCGACAAGCTCAGCGCGGAAGTGGGTCAACGGGTGGTCGATGGCGGCAGGCAAACCTGCAAGGACGCCGGCATTCCCCTGGCAGGCGGTCATTCCATCGATTCACCCGAACCCATCTTTGGCCTGGCGGTAACGGGTATTGTCGACAATGCGCAGCTCAAGCGAAACGACCAGGCCACGCCTGGCTGCCGCCTGTATCTCACCAAGCCCATCGGCATTGGCATACTCACCACGGCACAGAAACAGAAAAAACTAGCGCCCGGGCACGAGCGGATCGCACCTGACACCATGTGCCAGCTCAACAGCATCGGTGCAGAGCTCGCCACCATATCCGGCGTGACCGCCATGACCGACGTCACCGGCTTTGGCCTGCTGGGACACTTGCTGGAAATCTGTCAGGGAAGCAACGTGGCGGCCAGCATCCGCTTCGACCAGGTACCCCTGCTTCCCCATGTCCCGGATTACCTGGCCATGGGTTGCTCTCCCGGCGGTGCGCGGCGCAATTTCGACAGCTATGGCGAACACATCGCCCCCCTGACACCGGAACAGCAGCAAATCCTGTGTGACCCTCAAACTTCCGGCGGACTGCTGGTCGCCGTCACTCCCGAAGCCGAACCCGCATTCCTGGATACCACGGTACGGGCCGGTCTTTCCCTCGCGCCCATCGGTGAGCTTGGGACCAGGGATGACGCCACATTCATCCGGGTCGAATAAACATGGAGCTGCCCCAGGTCAAGGATTTCAGGGAACTCTTCCTGAACGGCACACCGCTGCTGGATGTGCGCGCACCGGTGGAATTTCAGGCAGGCGCCTTCCCGAATGCCACCAACATTCCTCTGCTCAGCGACGAAGAACGGCATCTGATCGGCATTCGTTACAAGGAACAGGGACAGGATGCCGCCATCGAACTGGGCCGGGAACTCATCGACGGCCAACCCAAGGCTGAACGCACAGCGCAGTGGCAGGCATTCGTGCGACAGTATCCCGAAGGCGTGCTGTACTGTTTCCGGGGTGGCATGCGCTCCAGGATCTCCCAGGAATGGATATACGAAGCCACCGGCATCTCCTACCCCCGCGTCGAGGGCGGCTACAAAGCCTTGCGCAACTTCCTGCTGGAGGAAATCGATCAGTCGATCACAGAGATCCAGCCCACCGTACTGGGCGGCAGAACCGGCGCAGGCAAAACCATCGCCATTCACCAGTTGCAGAACAGCATCGATCTCGAGGGCCTTGCCTGGCACCGCGGCTCTGCCTTCGGCGGCCATGTAACTCCCCAGCCTTCACAGGTCGATTTTGAGAACCGCCTGTCCATCGAGCTGATAAGACATCGTGCCGCCGGACGCTTCAGGCTGGTATTTGAAGATGAAAGCAAGGCAGTGGGCTCACGACACATTCCACCCGCATTGTACGAGCACATGGCTCGCAGCCCTCTGGTGATCCTGGATGTTTCATTGCAGGAGCGTATCGACAACTCCATCGATGAATATGTCACGAGTGCCCTGGAAGAATATCAGGCCATGTATGGGGAGGATCAGGGGTTTCAGAAATGGGCGGCATACGCCACCCACAGTCTGAGCCGCATCAGCAAGCGACTGGGTGGCGAGCGTTACAGGGAGATGAATGCAAAACTGCAATATGCCATCGGCCATCTGGAACAGACCGGCAACCCCGAAGCGCATCAGGAATGGATTTCACAATTGCTTACTGATTACTATGATCCCATGTACGACTATCAGACTTCCAAAAAGAAAGATCGCATCATTTTCAGTGGAAACATGAAAGAAGTGATCGAATATCTGACCAATTCCTGATCAATCTCTATTCCTCCGGGAAACACCGAACAATGGTGTTATTGTTACCCCACCGTGGACCGGGATCCATGGTCATCAAGGTATTATTGATTCCTGCCTGTGCCGGAATGACATTGTTGGATGTTACTTCTACTGAGCCCCATCTCATCTACCTAAAATATACCCAATTCATTCACCACATAAGCTCAAATTGAACATTTCATACAATTGTCTGATTCTATATGGACAATACTGATGGTAAATCTCTATATTCATTTGATTAATTTCTAATAATCTCTTATATTTCCACCGTCAAGCTCTTGATGAACGGAATCACACCGACCAGGGTGCATTACCCTGCATTTAGCGACTTAAATATTATCTGAATATTTTATTGTCAGAATATCACTACACATTGTATTGAGGATTGAAATGGCCAAGAAAAAAACACCTGCAAGAAAAAAACAGGTAACTGAATTGTCCGCTGCTGAATTATATAAACTGGCTCAGAAGCGCGAACAGGAAGAATTGCAGAAATCACTGGAAGCCAACAAAGAAAAACTCATAGCGCTGCGCACCAAACGACGTGAACTTGTTGCCAAACAAAAGAAAGAACTGCGCAAGCTGGATGCAGAAATTTCCCGCCTGAGCGGCAAGAAGACTGCCAGGAAAGGTCGTAAAGCCGGCACCAGTGTTACCGAAAAGGTCGTTGCCATCATTGCCAAAGCAGGCAAGATCTCCACTACCGACCTGAAAGCGGAGCTGAAAAAGAAAGGCGTAGCCACCGGAAACCTTCCGCAGACTCTCGCCTACCTGAAGCGTCAGGGCCGTGTTGTCTCCCCCGCCCGCACGATTTATCAGGTTCCCAAGTAAACTGAAATGAGAACACCGCCGGCATTCTGGCCGGCGGTTTCTTTTTTCATCAGGCAACAGCGGCAGTCATCTTTCGTACGATAAACCGCATTTCCGCCACCCCAGGAAACAACCTTGGCTTCAAATCCTTATAGTGCAGTACAGAAAAAGCTGCAGCTGGCGCAAGCGCTTCCCTACACCGAGCACTGGTCTGCCGCCCCGGATTTTCTCGAATTGCTGATCGACCACTGTCTGGAACACAAACCTGCGCGAATCCTCGAATGCAGCAGCGGCCTCAGCACACTGGTATTGGCCAGATGTTGTCAGATCAACCAATGCGGTCAGGTTGTCAGCCTGGAAAACGGTGCGGAGTTTGCAGAAGATACCCGCAGGAACCTGCGCAGCTTTTCTCTTGCTGACTATGCCAGCGTGATCCATGCCCCACTGGTACGGCAGCAACCCGACGACACGCAGTTGGACTGGGACTGGTACTCACTGGACAGCCTTCCGGAAGATGCTGTAGACCTTCTGGTCATAGATGGACCACCCGGTTACATCCAGTATCATTCACGTTATCCTGCTTTACCGCTGCTGCATCAGCAGCTCAGCCGGGATTGCACCGTCTTTCTCGATGACGCGGGAAGGGAAGAGGAAAAAGAAATTGTCGCTCTGTGGCTGCAACGCTTTCCGACGCTGCGACACCGGTTTGTCGGAACCGAACGCGGCTGTTCCATCCTGCAGTTCAGACCCGGCTGATCAGGCACCCGATGCATTGTGGCGTGTCTGCCACTCCAGCAGCGCTGACTCAAGATCACCCTCAGCCCGGATGCTGTCCCAAAAGATCCGAAAATCCTCTCCGGCATGTTCGAGGCGGAAATCCATCCTGTTTTTCTTGTCCCTGAGGAACAGGGCAATGTTGGTTTCCAGGGTTTCGATGTAATCCTGTGCTATGTCCAATGCTGCCTGATCCTTCTCACCGCCAAGAAGGATACCGTCGCGATAGGCTTTCATGATGCCGAAGTCCATCCGCCTGGCAAAACTGCGCGCGGTGCTGTCCCTGTCCCGCCGCAGATGCACGTAGTAGGCAGAGTCGCCATATCGCCTGTCCAGACGCCCCAGCATCCAGGAGAGGCGATTGTCGGCCTCGATATGATTGTCGGCATACAGCAGCCGCTCTGCTCCAATTCTGTGGATATTGGTTTCATGCCCCGCACTGTAATTTGAAATATGCCGGCAAGCCTGGATGAACGTGGTGGAGCCACAACGACCGGTGTTGAGAATGAAGACATTCATTGCAATTTAAGCAACTGCTTCCAGTCCCTCCGTTCCTGCCGGTATTTCTGTATGGCTTTGGCCATCTGACGCATGCGTTCCTGGCGATGCTCCCGGGATTGTATATATCCCATGCCCCTCGCACCGCTACCGAAATTGTATTTCATATTGGCAATAAAGGCCTCTATCTCTCCAACCGCAGCTTGCATATTGCTGTCACCCATCCACCAGTTCGATGGTTCCAGCAGCAGCCTTTCCAGGCGTTCCAGTTTCTGCTGTATCTGGCGATGCTTTTCCACATATTTGTTTCTGAGGTGTCGTTCGGTCTTTTGCAACAATGCGAGAACGTCGTTTTCTGCCAGAACTGTTTGAGGGTAGTTCTCTTCGGTCAGTTTTTCCATACTGAACAGCATCACATCACCAAAATACTGACGCTCCAGTTCACCGGAAAGGTCGACCAACCTGTCCTCGTGAACGATGCCCGGACGGAACTCAGATTGCCCTGTCTCCTCCACCGTACGCTTGTGCAGCATAGGCAGGTTGGCGGACAAAAAACCTTCGCCGAGTTCCGCACCCAGGATACGGCCGAGTGTCGGACCGGCCATGCGCAGTTTGAGGGTCGCAAAGGGAATGAAATACGCCAGTCCACCCCGGTTGAATACATAGTTTCCCGTGTAAACAGTTCGTGCTGGTGAGGTGCTGGACAGTACGTCTGAATAGGTAAACCATGTTTTTCGCGTTGGATGCTCCCCATCAAAAAACTGCCTTATTCTGGCAGCAAAATCCTTGAAACAGCGGCCATGATCGTGTGTCCCCTGCAGGCCGCAACGGTACTGAAAGGATGTTTCTGCTGATTGGTATCCAAACAGGTCAGCCATGTCATGGTACACGGCATCGCTGTGCCGCTGCGTTTCAGCGGCATGAAACAGACAGGCGTCCTCTTTCCCGCGACCGGCCATTTCCTCCAGAAAGGCACAGACATCACTCAGAAAATTGGCGGCCATCACGGCGGGAGATACGGGAGGATCACCCACGACCTTGCCGGTGACCACCGATACATCCCTGCAACTGAAAATTCTGTCCAGATGATAGAAATAATTTACAGCATAGACATCCTCACCTTTTCCATTGCTTTCAAATTTGACCTGAAATTCCTGGTCGCTGTCGACAAAATAGAACAACGGCTTTTCGTATTGCCCAACCATTTCAGCGAGCCTGATACAGGCAATGTTTCGCATGATGGATGCGCCTTTGTGATAGAAACGGTCCGCATCGCAGGCTCCAAGGACGCCCTGCAGTTCCTGCCGCTGTTGGTCCGTAAGTCCATCCATGACTTTCAGTTGCTCTTCCTGGCCAAAATACTGTGCGTCCAGACCTCTGCAATTAAAAGCCTCAACAATGTCCTTGTGTTTTGCGATATTGACCGTCTCTCTGGAATCATCGGCGATCAGCACCGAAATACCAGCGATGCTTCCATCCGCCTTTTTCCCGTAAGGAAAATACCCGCATAGGGTCAGCAGGCTTTCCAGGCAGCTTCGCAAATGCCGGGGCCTGTCCGCCACAGGAATGACCACGATGAAGTGATGACGATCGTCCTGCCCGCTCTGCTGTAGTTGCGCATCGAGCTCTGCCATCAACTGCCGATAGCTTTCCAGCAGTCCCCTGTCCAGCCCACCTTCCCACATCTTCCCTTCAACAAGAGAGAACAGACGGTCATAGAAGCGCAATAGATCTTCCGCCACCCGCGCTTCCCTGGGAAACGCGGGCAGATCAGCCTCTTTGAAATCCGCAAGAAAGGCGTTCAGAACAGGGAAGTCGCGCGGGTTGTCCATGGTCTGGAAATTCTATCGGCGGGAGGAGTAGTTGGGAAACTTGTCCTTGTCCAGAGGCATTTCGATCAGGTTGATGGCGCCGGTCAGATCCGCGCCGGAAAACAGCTGTTCAATATCTGATGCTGTTTCCAGACGGTGGTAGTTGATACCAAAAGATTCTGCCAGCTTTCTGTAGTCCGGGTTGATAAAATCACAGTCGATGAAACGCTGCCGGTACTGCTGATGCTGGTTCTTACGGATCAGGCCCATGGTGGCGTTATTGAACAGCAGGATGTTCAGGGGTTTTTCATAATTCACAGCCGTCATGATTTCCATACAGCACATCTGAAAACCGCCATCACCGATGATGGCAAAACAGGGACTCTGCCGGTGGAACTGGGCACCGATGGCAGCAGGTATCGCATGCCCCAGGGAGGATATGCCGGAATTCGGATAGTAGCGGTTTCCACTCGATACCCTGAAAAAATTCTGCGCAAAAATGATGTTGTCATCGAAGACGACGGCACCTTCGGGAAAATGCTTCTCCAGTTCACGGAAGAACTTTTTCACCAGGGAAAAACCGGATTGGAAAACGGCATAATCACCGGGAGAATCCAGGGGTTCCATGGCCAATCCGGACGAACGGGTAAACGATTGCGCAGCGGCATCGGCCCCGATCTTCTGCAGCAGGTCTTGCAGAATTTCTCTGATATCACCCTGTATGGCGACATCCGCCTGAAACACCTTCTGCAACTGTTCCGGGTTGATATCGATCTGAATGATCTTCTTGTTATCCGTCAGATCCGTGTCCCATACATAACTGGTACGTTCATTGAATCCGGCCCCCAATATCAGCAGCAGATCCGCCTGCTCCACGATATACCGATAGGCCTGACCACTGGAAGAAACACCCAGGCTTCCCAGGGACAATGCATCTCCCTCATCGATAACACCCTTGGCCTTCAGACTTGAAGCCACCGGGATGTTTAAAACACTGCTGAACTGCTGCAGCAGTTCCTGAGCACCGCCGCGGATGCAGCCATACCCGGCAACAATGACAGGAAACTTTGCCTGCGACAACAGATCCATCACCTTACCGGTGCGGGTGCACTCAACATCCGTGGCCTGTTCAGGCCTGGTGGTTATCACATCATCCAGCAGGGCGGCATCCACTTTTTCCTTCTGTACATTGTAAGGAAAGCTAAGCAGTACAGGCCCCGGATTTTCCGAGAGCAGGATCTGGGATGCCCGATTGAAGACATTGGCCAGATAATCGCTGCGTTCCACGATCCTGTTATATCGTGTAATCCCCTGAAACAGGGCGATCTGGTCGATGCTGCCTCCTTC
>DRLF01000150.1 GCA_011051425.1 Thiolapillus brandeum
AACGAGAAGTACACCCTCGCCATGGCCCGCACCATGGACCCCCACTCCGCCAGCGCCCAGTTCTTCATCAACACCAAAGATAACAGCTTCCTCGACTATCCTGGACAGGATGGCTGGGGCTACGCGGTCTTCGGCAAGGTAGTCGAAGGCACCGAGGTGGTGGACAAGATCGAACAGGTCGAAACTGGTAACAAGGCCGGGCATTCCGATGTGCCTGTCGAACCCGTCATGATTGAAAAAGCTGAAATCAGCGAATAAACCTCAAGCGGGCGCGGCATTGACCGCGCCCGCTGTTACCGTGTCCCATATCCTTTTCATGTCAGACCTGCATCTTTCCCCGGCCACGCCGGCGATCATGCAGCAGTTCCAGCGGTTTCTCGACAGTGATGTGCTGAAACAGGCTGATGCCCTGTATATTCTGGGCGACCTGTTCGATGCCTGGATCGGTGACGACGATCCCTCGCCCTTTGCTGCACAGGTCAGGGAGATGCTGCATGAGGCCAGCAGTCATACAAACCTGTATTTTCAGCACGGCAACCGGGATTTTCTGCTGGGCGAGGATTTTGCCCGCGCCGCCAACATGACGCTGTTACCGGAAGAACAGGTCATACAGGTAGCAGACGAACCCGTTCTGCTGCTGCATGGCGACCAGCTGTGTACGGATGACAAGGATTACCAGCAGGCCAGAAAGCTGTTCCGCAGCCCGGCATTTCAGGCCCAGGCCATGGCCATGAGTATTCCCGAACGCATACAGAAAGCTGCCGAAATCCGGCAGATGAGTGGCGAGGCCAAGGCCGTGAAATCATCCGATATCATGGATGTGAACCAGATGGCCGTTGAAGCCATGATGAAAAAGCACGCTGTCCAGCGGCTGATTCACGGCCATACACACCGACCAGGTACTCATGACTTCACCTTGGACGGTCACGCGGCCAAGCGCACCGTGCTGGCGGATTGGAACGGACAAGCTTCCACTGTGCTGCGAATCAACACCAGCACGGGCGAAGAACAGAGCCTGTCGCTATAACCCTATTGCCATGCAGATGGCGTCACGCGTTCGAAATCGTCCGGCACTGCAAAGGTATCATCCGGCACTTCGAAAGCATCCTTGAAATCCACCAGCATGCGCTGTTTGCCGCCCATGACATCCCACAGGGGCAGACCGTGCAAGAAGGCACGCTGGGGGGCGTAGACATACTCACTCAACTCACAGCTGTTTTCCGTATAACCGGGTGAACCCACCGCGGGGTACTGCAGACGGGCCAGTGCCTGGTAGAGTTCTTTCATGGCGGATACGGCACCCGGCAGGGGATTTTTGATCACCACCAGTTCCCGGCAGGTTTCACCATTGGCCTGCAGCTTGATTTTCACCGGCTGCTGACCGGCCACCGCCGGTGAATCAGGATCTGTGGTCACCTGCTCTTCAAGATCCAGATCCGCTGGCGGTGCAGGCTGAAAGGCAGGCGGGTTCATTTCCAGCACGGTCTTTTCCAGAGGATCGACGTTGAAAATCTTTTTTTCCTGCCGGTCGTAAATGGTATAGCCGGCATCCGGCTCGCCGCCTTCGTCCAGTCGCAGGTAGCGCTCGTTTACCAGAATACGGCTGACGTAGTTATCCACCCCTGGCTCCTTCACCTGATAGACAAGGAGCTCAGCCTCGCCTGCCATCAATGCGGTGGATGTCAGCAGCAGGAATACGGTAACTATTTGGCGCACAATGCCTCCAGGTGATTCAGTTCGGATTGGGAGAAACCTGCAGCAAGACGGGCTTCCTTGTGCAGGGGACAGCTCATGTGTCCGTGCAGGTATTCGTCGATGAGTGAAAAATAGGTTTTCTCCGGATCGAGCTGTCGCTGGTCACACAGGTAGTGGAACCAGCGCGACCCCGCTTCCACGTGCCCCACTTCGTCGCGCAATATGATTTCCAGCACGGCCACGCTTTCCCTGTCGCCGATGCTCTGAAATTTTTCCATGATACCCGGCGTCACGTCCAGCCCCCGCGCTTCCATGACCCGCGGCACCATGGCCATGCGCACCAGCAGGTCTTGCTTGGTTTTCTGCGCCAGTTCCCACAGGCCGTTGTGGGCGGAAAAAGCTCCATAGTCATAATCCAGATCGCGCAGGCGCTGGCGCACCAGGCCGAAGTGATAGACCTCTTCGGCTGCTACCTGTATCCAGTCACTGTAGAACTCTTCGGGCATGTCCACAAAGCGGTACACCGCATCCAGGGCAAGATTGATGGCATTGAACTCGATATGGGCAATGGCATGGAGCATGGCTGCCTGTCCTTCCCTGCTGCCCAGCCTGCGGCGGGGCACCTCGCGGGGTGGCACCAGAACCGGCTTGTCCGGCTGTCCTGCCTGATCGACAGAAGGCGGCATGACAGGTGAACGCAGGTCGAGCTCGCCCGCCTGCCAGGCTGCCCGCAGCTTTTCCACGCAAGCCATCTTTACATCGGGATCAGATTCCAGCAGGCACGCCAGCGCACCTTCATGAACGGTGTTTTTCATGGGAGGGGATTGTAGCAGCCCTCAATGGCGCTTGTTTATCTTAGCGTGGAAATACGCCTAAGCTATTGATTTTGTGTTATTCGGGATAACGCAGCTTCGCGCTATGACCGTAGATACTCTGTTTCCAGTCAACGTTTATTACTACTTGAGCCATAAAATATTTGAATCAA
>DRLF01000151.1 GCA_011051425.1 Thiolapillus brandeum
AGCAATCATTGAAGGCATTACCGTTTACAAAACGCGCCAATAACTTGACGTACATGGGGTATTGTGCGATCTTACGATAACCCTTTGATGTAGTGCATAATCTTCATGCCTCTGAGCCTCTATTCCCCCATGCTGGACCTCATGGTTCAGGTCGCCAGATCCTATGATCTGGATACCGAATCACTGATGAAGGAGCATGGCATCAATCCCCAGCTGGTCAGCGATCCCAATGCACGTTTTCGCATGGAGCAGGTGAACGCTTTCTATGCTCATGTCGCTGAACTGATCGACAACCCGAACTTCGGACTCAAGGCAGCCCAGTTCTGGCATCCTTCTCAAATGGGCGCTCTGGGTTACGCCTGGCTGACGAGTGATACCCTGCGGGCGGCATTCAAACGCTATGCCCGTTTCGTCAAAGTTGTCAGCGACGCCGTGCAACTGGAGGTGACGGAAGACAACGATGAAGTATCGTTGCAGTTCAAGTTCGTGCAGGAAGAGCTGTCACAGAAATTTCGCATCGACGGGGCGCTGGCTACCCTGATGGTCATGGTTCGCGCCAACGCAGGCGCCGACTTTCATCCCAAAACCGTGTCTTTCATCTTTGATGAGCCCGAAGATACCGGGCCTTACTACGCACTGTTCCAAAGCCCGCTGGTCTTCAATGCACCTGCCAACCGTTTCACGATCACATCCGAAGAAGCGGATGCACCCCGCTCATGTTCCAATGCACAACTGTCCAAACTCCACGATCAGTTCATGCAGGAATACATTGCCAAGCTTCATGAAGACAACATCATCGAACGGGTAAAACTGGCAATCACAGAGGAACTGCCTTCGGGCAACATTTCCGATGCTATCGTGGCTGAAAGGCTGTTTCTGACTGAACGCACGCTGCAGCGGCGGCTGCAGGAAGCCGGCACAACTTTCAAGAAACTGCTGACCGAAGTGCGCATCGACCTGGCTGACAATTACATCCGGGACAGCAACCTTTCGCTGAATGAGATTTCATTCCTGCTGGGCTTCTCTGAACTGAGCTCCTTTTCCCGCGCATTCAAACACTGGAAAGGCAGTTCACCCCGAAATTATCGCCAGATGAATCACAAATAGGCCGGGCGAAAACAAAGCTACATCTTTTCAGAATCTCTGATTGCTTCCGGGTGAGTTGCGAAGGTAAATGCCCGCCGCTCAACACCCATTCATGAATCAGTCAGAGGTATCTTCAATGCCTGGCGCTGTATCTGGCCCAGCAGTTTTTTCATATCCAGATCCTGGCCAGTATTGACAGTCACAAGACTGGAGCGTTCTTCAGCTCCCGCTTCCTGCCAGTTTTGCAGCTGTCTCTCCAGTATCCCCAAATCGGCATCCGAGACACCTTTCCCGCGCTTTTGTATGCGGTCACGCAGTGTCTCCGGCGATGCCCTGAACTCCAGAATGAGATAGGGAACACCCAGCCTGGTTGCCAAACGCTGAAACGGTTGACGCTGTTCTGTCTCGAGAAAGGCAGCATCGACAATTACAGGAAAGCCTGCTTCGATGACCGATTCGGCAAGCTGTAACAGCCTGTGGTAGGTCTTCTTTCCCGCAGCATTGGTGTAAATGCCGGCATTGAACGGCGCCCGTCCCGAATCAGCCAGGCTCAGACCAAACAGCCGTTTGCGCTCCACATCGGAACGTATGCGAACCGCCTGCAGTGCTTCCAGCAACAAACTGCTGATGGTGGATTTGCCCGATGCCGACATGCCCCTGGTTATGATCAGCATCGGCTGGCGCTGCTGACTGCATTGCTCGGCCAGCCGCAGGTATTCCGATATTTCAGTCTCCGCTTCCTGTTTTTCTTTGCTGCCTACACCAGGCTGGTTTACACGGATAACCGCAATCTTTGCCCTCACCATGGCCCTGTAGACCAGATAGAAAGGCAGCAGGCGCAGCCCCTCATACCCACCACTGTGCTCCAGATAGGCGTTCAGGAAGCGCCATGCCAGGTTCGGCTGCTGCTTGTGCAGCAGGTCCATGACCAGAAAGGCAATTTCGCTGATGACATCGATCCAGCGCAATGCCGGATTGAATTCGATACAGTCGAACACCAGTGGCCTGTTGTCGATCCAGGCCATATTGCGCTGGTGCAGATCACCATGGCACTCACGGACAAACCCCTCCTGCTTGCGTTGCAGGATAAACTTTTCCAGCCGTGTGAAGGTCCTTTGGCACCATTGCTCCAGCCTTGACAGCAGCGCCTGATGCGCCGGCTTTTCATCGAGGCGCTTCAGCACAGACAGATTTTCTGCAACCGGCTGATAGACCTGTTCCGGTGAACCATGATCACCCGATACTTCTGCCACAGCTACTCTGTCATGAAACCCGGCAAGCAAGGAGGCAAATTCGTCCATACAGCCAGGAACGATTTCTCCCTTCGCCAGAAGCCTGTCCAGCTGCGCATACTGCGGAAACTGACGCATCTTCACTGCATATTCGATCACCTCACCTTCACCGTCCCAGTGAGGAGCTTCCAGGCTTCCCCGAATCGGTACAACATCGAGATAGTAGTCCGCGGCAAGGCGGCGGTTCAGGCGGATCTCTTCCTCGCAATAAAAATGCCTTTTCTCGAGCGTGGAGAAATCCAGAAAACCCAGGTCGACCGGCTTCTTTATCTTGTAGGCGAAGCTTCCCGTGAGAATCACCCAGGAAATGTGGGTTTCCACCAGGCGGATATTTTCCACAGGATGCGCAAACAGGGAAGGCTGCATCAGCCGTTCGATCTGCAGCCGGGAAAAAACATTGGCCTCGCTCATGACTGTCTCTCTGTTTCCAGCTGTTTCAGTATCTTATCCACCATAGGGGCGGCGGCTCCATAGTCCACGGGAACGGGATGAAGACCGGACGCCGTTTGCAATGCCAGGCCCGGGAAACTTCGCATATTCAATTGCCGGGTGGTGTGTATCTCGCCAAGCAGTGTTTCCTGTGTGGATGGAGCAGCCATTATTTGTGAAAACCGCTGACTGTCCAGACCGATTTCTGCCGCCAGTTCGGTCAGGGTGGCGTTCTCGGAAGGGTTTCTCGCCTGGCGGTAATAAGCCTGTTGAATGGCCCTGGTCATGCTTTCATCATACTTTGCTCCCTGCTCCCTGGCGGCGATGACCGCCCGGCAGGCTGGCCAGGTAGACCTTCTGGGCCGGCAGGACGTCCAGAAATCATCGTTGAAGCGAACACCGGGCACCCGCGCTTCGATGGCCCGCCAGTTGGCTTTGACATAGTTCATCATCGCTTCCGGCATGGGCTCATCGGTGTCTGCCGCCAACCCGCCCAGCAGCCGTCTTACGGGCAACTCTGAAGGCAACTGCCGAAGCAACTCAGAACGCGCGCCCTCGAATGCCCAGCACCAGCTGCACATGGGATCATGAACATAGTATAACACCGGCTGCACTCAAGCTCCGTATCGTGCCCGTATCAGGCTACAATGATACCAATTTCCACCAGCCGGCAGCCCCGATGATCACAGCCAAACAAATCACCGCCGTCATACTCGCCGGGGGCCGTGGTACGCGCATGGGCGGACAGGACAAGGGACTGGTGCAACTGGATGGTAAACCCATGATAGAGCATGTCATCTCAGCCCTTGTGTCCCAGGCCGATTCGCTCATCATCAATGCCAATCGCAATCTGGAAACCTATGCGGCGTTCGGCTATCCGGTCATCAGAGACGAGCTGGAAGGTTTTCAGGGGCCACTGGCGGGCATTCTGTGCGCCCTGGACCGGATTGACAGTCCGTATCTCCTGTGCGTTCCCTGTGACGTTCCCGGTCTGCCAGGGGATCTGGCGCGGCGTCTTTCCACTGCATTGCAGGAACAGCAGGGTGAACTGGCTGTGGTTCATGACGGGGAAAAGCTGCAACCGGCATTTGCCCTGATCCCCACCGAACTGCGGGACGACCTGCGGGATTACATGCAGCGCGGTGAGCGCAGGCTGCGCAGCTGGTGCAGGGAACACCGGCTTGCCCTGGCAGACTATTCCGATCAGCCCGAAAGCTTTGCCAACATCAATGATGCGGGAGAACTGCAGCGCTACAGGAACGCCTGAAACGGGGTGGCTGTACGGTTCAGCGTATCCTGTGAGGACCGGGCACCCGATTGACCAGGGTTGGCAGAAAGACTTCGTTCACCAGGATGGGCTTGCCCGCATACAGAAACAGCGTGCGCCGTCCCCAGAGTTCCTCCGGCGTTTCATCCAGGTGCGCAACCGCCGCATGGAAGGATTTGTGCTGGGGCAGAAAACGGGCGATCTGCAGTTGCACGCGGCGGGTATGAGGGTCTGCAAACAGCACCTTTCCCAGGGGTTTGCTGCGCAGGTGAGACAACCGCCTCGCCGCTCCCCGCAAGCTTTTCACCGGCATCAGGGTACGGGCAAACACCTGGGGTTCGCCATTGCACAGCAACTCCACTTCTCTGATGAGGCAGGTGGCGCGCAGCCGCAGACTGAGGAGCCGGTTTTCGCTGTTCAAAGCTTTTCCCCAGCCCTGATACCTGACCCTTACCCTGAATTCGCCATCACAGGCATCGGTAACCCGGCGGGTCAGAGAAGCAGGGTCCTTCAGCCAGTCGTAGACCGGTTCGGGTACCGCGGTGGCCCCCAGTGAATGGACATCCATCCACACGGGTTCGCTGAAAGATCTGTAGAAAGGAGAAGTCATGGAATGTTACGCCGGAATAAAAGGTGGAAATTCAGGGCTGCGTCAATGCCCAAGGTCCCGGCTGATGCGCAGCACTTCGGGAATGGCACGCAAATGGCGCATTACTTTCGCCAGATGCTGACGATCGGTCACCGAGATGAGCAAATGCAGTCCGGAGGTCTGCCCATCATGGTCCTCGGTGCGGATATCGTCGATGTTCGATCCCATTTCCGCGATGGCCGAAGCGATGGTGGCCAGTATGCCACGTTTGTTGTTCACGTCCACCTGCAGCGCAGTCACAAACTCTCCCTGAACGTCATCTTCCCAACGTACATCGACCCAGTTGGCATCAGATTTCCGCTCGTCAAGCACATTGGGACAGGACTGATGATGGACCACCAGCCCTTTGCCGGGGTTGAAAATGGCGATGATGGGATCACCGGGGATGGGATGGCAACACTTACCAAACTTCACCACCATGCCTTCGGTGCCGCGAATGGTCAGATCTGCGCCGGGCTCACCATCTTTGTCCAGTGAATCCACCGACAGCAGCGTGCCGGCAACCAGCTTCACCATGCGGTTTCCCAGCCCGATATCGATCATCAGTTCGCGCAGACTGTTTACTTTCAGTTGCTCCAGCAGCGAGTGGATTTTGCTTTCCTGCAAATCTGCGAGACTGGCGTCGAATTTTTCCAGCTCCCGCTCCAGCATACGCTGTCCCAGTTGAGCCGCTTCGTCCGTCTCCAGCCTTTTGAGGAAGGAGCGGATACCGGCACGTGCCTTGCCCGTCACCACGAAATCCAGCCAGGCGGGATTGGGGCGGGCATCCTTGTTGCTCAGTATCTGTATGGTTTGGCCATTGCGCAGCCGGGAACGCAGGGGAACCAGATGCCGGTCGACCCGCGCCGCGACGCACTGGTTGCCCACGTCCGAATGAATGGCATAGGCGAAATCCACCACGGACGCTCCCTTGGGCAACACCTTGATCTGCCCTTTTGGCGTGAATACATAGACTTCGTCCGGGAACAGATCGACTTTGACGTGCTCCAGAAACTCCGCCGACGTACCCGATCCCTTCTGGACTTCCAGCAGGCTGCGCACCCATTCCGCGGCAGCCGCCGGGGGAAACTTTTCATCGCCGGTCTTGTAGTGCCAGTGAGCGGCAATGCCTTCTTCCGCCACCTTGTGCATTTCATGCGTACGGATCTGCACCTCGATATGCTGGCCGCGGGGACCGACCAGCACCGTATGCAGTGACTGGTAGCCATTGGCCTTGGGGATGGCAATATAGTCCTTGAAGCGCCCCGGCACCGGTTTGAACAGGCTGTGCATGGCACCCAGCACTCGGTAGCAGGTGTCCACATTGCCCACGAGGATACGGAAGGCGAAAACATCCGCCACTTCGTTCAGGGACAGGTGCTTGTCCCGCATCTTGCGATAGATGCTGTAGATATGTTTTTCACGGCCACTGACTTCGCCCTTGAAATCTTCCTGATCCAGCCGGTTGCGTATGGCTTCCTCGATGCCGTTGATAACTTCCTTGCGGTTTCCCCGCAGTTTCTTGAGCCGGTCCGTAAGCACGCGGTAGCGCCAGGGGTAGTAGGCCGCCATCCCCAGGTCTTCCAGCTCCACACGCAGGCTGTTGATGCCCAGACGCTGGGCGATGGGCGCGTAGATCTCGGTGGTCTCGCGGGAAATGCGCCGGGCCTTTTCGGGCCGCATGACACCCAGTGTGCGCATGTTGTGCAGGCGGTCCGCCAGTTTGATGAGGATGACACGGATGTCCTTGGTCATGGCCAGCATCATCTTGCGGAAACTTTCGGCCTGGGCTTCGGCGCGGCTCAGGGAGCCGATCTTGGCCAGCTTGCTGACGCCATCCACGAGCTCCGCAATCTCTTCGCTGAATTCCTCGGCCAGCTGATCCTTGGCGGTGGGCGTGTCTTCGATCACATCATGGAGAATGGCCGCCATCAGGCACTGGTAGTCCATGCGCATCTCGCCAAGAATGCGGGCGACTGCTACCGGGTGACAGATATAGGGTTCGCCGGAAAGGCGTTTCTGGCCAGCATGGGCCTGGGCGCCGAAGAGATAGGCGCGATAGACCTCCCTTACCTGCTCAGGCGGCAGATAACTTTCAAGGTAGGTGCAAAGGTCGCTGATCTGATATCTGGGTGCCTGCCCGCCATTGTGGCGGGCAAGCGCAATCGATGGCCATTGTGTTTCGGTTTCAGCTGGCTGTGAGGTGGCCACCGAAGGAAGTCTGCTTAGATGGAAACGCCGTTGACGGCTGCCTGTACTTCCTGTGCCAATGCTGCTGCCAGCTCGTCATCGATGGATTCTTCCTTGCTCTCAACCTGTTCGTCGATGGTCTGGTTTGTGATCAGGCCCGCGGCGATCTCGCGCAGTGCAACCACGGTGGGTTTGTCATTGTCCCAGGGAACCAGGGGTTCCACACCATTCTCCAGCTGCCGGGCGCGCTTGGACGCCAGCAGTACCAGGTTGAAACGATTGTCCACATGATCCAGACAATCTTCTACTGTAACTCTTGCCATGTTCTGTTATCTCCGGAAATATTTTGCCATATTCGTGCATTGTAACCTGAAAATGCAATAACAGAAGATTTTTCGCATTGAAGGCGGCGACCGCCAAAAGGCTGCAGCGTGAGAAACCGGGACCGCCCTGCAAGGAGGCAATCCCGGCACCCGGCAGAACCAAAGCGCATCAGCGTGACTGCAGCAGCGCCAGACCGCCACCACGCGGATCACTGGCAGCTTCCACTTTGTTTTCTTTCCTGTTCCAGTGTATGGCCTGCATGTTTCCCCAGGGACGGGTTTTCTCATCCAGCGCATGGCCCCGCTCCCTGAGCACTTTTTTCAGCTCATCGCTGAATGTGCCTGGCTCCACTTCTATCACATCCGGCAGATACTGATGATGGAAACGCGGCAGGCTCACCCAGGCCTGTGCATCCCTTCCTTCCACCGCTTCCAGCAGGGCCAGCAGTACCATGGTGATGATGCGCGAGCCTCCCGGGGTACCGAGGATGGCAACATGGTCACCGTTCTGCAGAAAGGTCGGCGACATACTGGACAGCATGCGCTTGCCCGGTTCGATGGCATTGGCTTCCGCCCCTACCAGCCCGTAGACATTGGCCACCCCGGGCTTGATGGAAAAATCGTCCATCTCGTCATTCAGCAATACGCCAGTGCCCTCTGCAACGAATCCCGAACCGAAGGGATAATTGATGCTCAGGGTCGCGGCGACATAGTTTCCCTGCCTGTCCAGTATGGAGAAATGCGTGGTGTCATGGCCTTCTTCCCTGAAATCAGCCAGTTTTCCGCTCGGTGTGGCCCGCTTCATATTGATACCGGCAACCAGGGCTCGCGCGTAGGCCGGTGACAGCAGCCGTTGCAGGGGCATCTTCACGAAATCCCCGTCGCCGAGCCACTGGGCTCGATCCCGGTAGGCACGGCGCATCACCTCCACCAGAAAGTGGATGCGATCCGCTCCGTTCATTTTGCCGGGATCCTTCAGTGCCAGCATGTTGAGCATTTCCAGCAGGACGACGCCTCCCGACGAAGGCGGCGCGGCGCTGACCACCCGCCAGCCACGGTATCGTCCGACGATGGGTTTGCGTTCCACCACGCGGTAGGTACGCAGGTCCTCTTCCGTCCAGATGCCGTCATGCTTCCGCACAGAACGGACCAGCCGCTTCGCCAGCTCTCCTGCATAGAAACCCGCACGGCCCTGTCCGGCGATCAGACTCAGGGTTTTTGCAAGATCAGGCTGACGGATCCTGTAACCAGGGGGAGGCACGTCATTGTCGTGGAGAAACTGCCTCGCGGCGGCCGGCGAGGCACGCAGTACATCCAGCCGGAAAGCTGCCATGCGCCGGTAGTGCTCATCCACCTCAAAACCTTCCCGGGCCAGACGAATGGCGGGTTGCAGACTCTGTCCGAGAGGAAGACGGCCGTAGTGCCGGGCGATATGGGTCAGCGCCGCCACCTCTCCCGGAATCCCCGCAGACAGCGGGCCGTTTACGGAAGCGCCGGCAAGGGGCTGTCCCTGTTTGTCCAGATACATGTTCCGTGTAGCCGCGAGTGGCGCCTTCTCCCGACCGTCTATCATCACTTCCCTGCCATCACTGGCGCGGTGCAGCAGCCAGAACCCGCCACCCCCCAGACCCGAGCTGTACGGTTCCACCACCGACAGCGCCGCACTGACAGCCACCGCCGCATCGAAGGCGTTGCCACCAGCGTCTAGAATCTCCATACCGGCACGCGTGGCAGCGGGATGTGCCGAGGCGATTGCTGCTGCCGGTGGTTGGCTGTCTGCATGAACGGCTGACAGCAGTAACAGGAGCAAAACAAAAAAGCCCCGGCGCAATGCCGGGGCTCTGCTGTAAACGCTACCTGGCAGAAGACTACTTCTCAGCGGTAATGCGCTCATACTTGGCACGCAGTTCTTCCTCGGTTTCCGTATGCTCTGGATCGACGATGATGCAGTCTACGGGGCAGACTTCAACACATTGCGATTCTTCATAGTGTCCGACACATTCGGTGCACAGATCCGGATCGATCTCATAGATCTCCTCACCCATATAAATTGCACCATTGGGGCATTCGGGCTCACATACATCACAATTGATGCACTCGTCGGTTATCATCAGGGCCATGGGTTTACTCCAAAATTAACAGATAAATTTTTCCGTCAGTGCCTGTTGCACTGCGGGATGAACGAATTCTGCCACATCTCCCCCCAGTCGCGCTATTTCCCGCACCAGGGATGAGGATATAAAAGCGTATTGCTCCGCCGGGGTCAGAAACAGGGTTTCCACGTCCGGCGCCAGTCTGCGGTTCATGCCGGCCAGCTGAAACTCGTATTCGAAGTCAGACACGGCCCGCAATCCCCGGATCACCACTTCCGCGTTCTGTGCCTGACAGAAATGCACCAGCAGGCCGCTGAACGCCACCACTTCCACGTTTTTGTGCTCTTCCAGCACCAGGGTGGCAAGTTCCACACGCTGTTCGATCTCACAGAAGGTCGCCTTGACGGTATCCTTGGCGACTGCCACGATCACCCGGCCAAACAGCTTTGCCGCCCGCGCAACCAGATCGGCATGGCCGTTGGTAACGGGATCGAATGTACCCGGATAGACAGCTGTGAGCATTGATAATCGTCAGATGGTCAGATCAGCCGCTAATAATATCACGTCTCAGCAGGGCGCAGGCGGCCTGTCCTGCCCTGGCCTGCCGGTGGCTGTGCCAGCTGTCCGGCAGTGCCGGCCAGTCCCGATGGCTGTCCTGCTCCAGATAGATCCAGCTCCGGGGCTTGAGCCAGCCGTTGTGTTCCAGGTTCTCACAGGCTTGCGCCAGCCAGTCGCTGGCGAAGGGTGGGTCGAGAAAAACGATATCGAACTGCCGGTCGGCTTCCCGGCGCAACAGGCGCATGGCGTCGGTGGAAACGACTTCCGACCTGTCCTGCGCATCCAGCAGCTGCAGGTTCTGATCCAGCTGCCGGATCACGGTACGGGACTGATCAACGAA
>DRLF01000152.1 GCA_011051425.1 Thiolapillus brandeum
AGGCCCGAGGTGAGTAAAACCACGAACAGCCCGACAATGGTGTAGTTGACCTTACTTTCCATGCTGTACCCGAATGCGCCCTCTTTCACCGTGGAAAAACTTCTGGATGATAGGATGCGGTTGGTTCATGACCTCTTTCAAACTCCCTTCAGCGATAACTTTCTTATCCCCCAGCACGGCCAGGCGATCCACGATGGTCCAGATGGAATCCAGGTCATGGGTGACCATGACCACCGTCAGGTTGAGCATCTCCCGCAGTTCCAGGATCAGCTTGTCGAACGCCTCCGCACCAATAGGATCCAGGCCCGACGTCGGCTCATCGAGGAACAGCAGGCCGGGATCCATCGCCAGCGCCCTGGCCAGTGACGCTCTCTTTATCATACCGCCACTGAGTTCGGCAGGATACAGATCCGCAGCGTAGTCCGGCAGCCCCACCATGCGGATTTTCATACGCACGATTTCCTGCAGGATATTCTTCGGCAGATGGGCATACTCCTTGAGCTTGATGCCCACATTCTCTGCCACGGTAAGAGAAGAATAGAGCGCGCCTGCCTGGAACAGCACGCCCCACTGGCGTCGCAGCCAGGCCGCTTCCTCCCGCCCCACGTTGCCGAGATCATGGCCCAGCACGACGACCTGGCCCGACTGTGGACGCTGCAGCATGATCATCTCACGCAACAGGGTGGACTTGCCCGATCCGCTGCCTCCCAGCAATCCATAGATCTCACCCTGGCGTACACTGAGGTTGATACCATCATGCACCAGGTTGCTCCCGAAACGGGTGACCACGTTAGAAACCTTAATGACCGGGTTCATATACCCAGCTCCGTCAGGATGACCGAGAACAGGGCATCACAGGCTATGACCAGAAAGATGGCATTGACCACGCTGATGGTGGTGTACCGTCCGATGCTTTCCGTATCCCGGGAAACCTGGAATCCTCGGAAACAGCCAGTCATGGCGATCAGCCAGGCAAAGAAAGGCCCCTTGGCCACACCGATCCAGACATGTTTCACATCCAGCACGCCCTGCAGCCGGTGAATGAATTCCGTCATGGAAATATTCAGATGCAGGTTTGCCACCAGCATGCCACCGGCGATGCCGATGATGTCCGCGAAAAAAATCATCAGCGGCAGCGCAATCATCACGGCGATAACCCGGGGGAGCACCAGGAAACGGTGGGGTTCGAAGCCCATGATGCGCATGGCATCGATCTCCTGGGTGATTTTCATCACGCCGATCTGCGCCGTATAGGAAGACCCGGTCCGGCCGGCAACCACAATGGCCGTGATCAGCGGCGCCAGTTCCCGCGTGACCGAAATACCGATCATGTCCACGACAAAGATATTGGCGCCAAACTTCTGCAACTGCACCGCCCCCTGGTAAGCGATCACCACACCGATGAGAAAGCTGGTGAGGGTGATGATGGGCAGCGCCCTGACGCCGGCATCCTGAATGTTCTTTATGATTGCCCTGTAACGAAACTTCCATGGCTGAAGCAGCAACAGCACGAGTACAACAAAATTCTCACCCACGAAGGAGAGGAATGCGTTGATGTCCCGCAGGAAGACCATCACCGATTCACCCAGATGGGTAAACGGCCTCAGAAAACGGGATTCACGCTCTTGAGGCACATCAGGAACAGCGGAAATATAGGAAGCCACCATCTCATACAACTGCTGCTGCTCCTGAGAAGCACCGGTTACCTCGACGGTATTGCCCTTTTTTGCAAGCAGGTTGAGGTGGTATTCGATCAGAACCATGCCGGCAGAATCGATGGATGAAATCCCGAACAAATCCCAGCGCAGCGATCGCCGCGAAAGATTGCGCAAGTGGCGATCCAGGACGGGTATCACCCCTTTCAGTGTAGCCACGCGCCATTCACCTGAACTGGCAAGCAGGATATTGCCTTCCTCATCGCGAAGAAAAGTGACTTCCGGCTGATGTTCCAAAGCTTTCATCCGGCGAACAGGCCTGGCTGAGATGATCTCTGCCCCGTGAGAATCATTGCCTGTAACTATATCAACAACTGAGGGGGATTGCGGTAGGCATCGCAAGGAAACACGGCTGGCGTTGCTGCTGATTTAGGAGGCATCGGCGTCAACGGCAGTGGGATTCAGATGCTATCCCGCTGGAAAGGACAATCGAGGAGTGGAAACCTTTGTCTGTCTCCCAATTGCCGCGGCAGTGTTGCTTGTTCTTCAATGTCACATGGGTCAACTCCTGCGACAAACGCCAAACCATATTGTGAGTATGGATATAAGGCCGATTCCGTGATAACGTCACCAACATGGATAAAATTGTGAACCGGCAGGGAGAGCTGCTGTTTCGATTCTCCCTCCGTAACCAGATAGAAACTTTCCATCTATCACCCATTCTTCGAAAATGGGGAACATTTCCGTATAGCAAGCGGTAATCTGCGGAATAGGTGGAAAGTTTCCGTCCATTAAATGTTGAACTAAACCGCTTCGCGGTAGCTCCCCAAGCCCACCCTTCGGGAGATTATCGACCACACTTTGTTAAGACCGATCCTGGTCTCAACAAAGGAGAAGTTCGATGACATCCCTACGCCAACAAATGATCGATGCCATGCAGCAGCGTGGTTTTTCACCCCGCACTCATCAAAGCTATCTGGCCGCCGTGAGGGCGTTGGCAACGTATTTCCATAAGCCGCCGGACCAGCTTCAGCAAGCTCAGATCCAGGACTATTTTGTTTACCTGGTCAAAGAGCGCCATTTGAGTGCAGCCAGCTGCCGTTTGTATCTCAATGGTATTCGTTTTTTGTATTTACAGGTACTGAAGTGGCCAGAATTTGATGTACCCATTCAGATTCCCAAGCGTCCCCAGAAGATACCGGAACTGCTGACGCGTCAGGAAGTAAAGCAGATCATCGAGGCCTGCCACAATCCCAAACACCGCATGCTGTTGTTGACCTGCTATGGTTGTGGGCTACGGGTCAGTGAGCTGGTGTCGCTGAAGGTACGGCATGTCGATGGTGAGCGGCAGTTGCTGCGCGTAGAACAAGGCAAGGGGGCGAAAGATCGCACCGTGATGGTATCGGCGGCGCTGCTGGCGCAGTTGCGGCACTACTGGCAGCGTTATCATCCACAAGACTGGCTCTTTCCCAACAGCAATACCCCCTGTTTGCCGCTGACGATGGGTACCGCCCAAAAGGTGTTCAAAAAAGCGAAGGCGGCGACGGGTATTCAGAAGATCGGCGGGATCCACAGCTTGCGCCATGCCTATGCCACCCATCAGTTGCAGAGCGGTCTGCCGGTTTATACCCTGCAACAGCAACTGGGGCATAGTGACATTCATTCCACCATGCATTATGTACACTGGGTTGCGCAGCATCAAAGCGGTGTTCCACCGATGATTGACCTGATTGAGCAACTGGGGGTGGGATATGAGTGAGCCTGCTACGCTGCAACGGGTGCTACAACGCCATTTTGTTGGTTACGCCGACCGGCATCGACTGGATGGTCATCGTCTCAAGGTCTGCCGTCACCTGCTGAACTGCCATACCCCGGCACTGGGCGGTATCCAGTACCAGTGTGACCAGTGCCATTGCCAAGTACCCCAGTATCACAGCTGCCGGGACCGCCACTGTCCCCAAT
>DRLF01000153.1 GCA_011051425.1 Thiolapillus brandeum
GGAAAACATGTTGATACGCTGCCGGCGCAATGCAAAGACACATCGCCGGCAATGGCAAGCCCTTGTCAAGAGGCGCAAAGCAACTTGCCCTTAGACCAGTAACGTGATTTTCGTTCTATTCCTTGACAAAAAAGGACGAGTCATCGGCATCAACCACATCCAGTTCATGCATTTTTTCCAGAGCCACGCGGAGGTTGCTCAGTTCCTGCTCACCCTGTCCGAAACGTACGTAGTATTCGGCACGTTTTCTCACATCTTCCAGCAGCTTGTTGCGCTCCAGCAGGTAAAGCAGCGCATAGCCGATCTTGTACTTGTCCTTACCTTTCTCGCGCATGGCTTCGGCAAGCGCAGTGACCTGCTTCATCTGCTCATCATCCAGTTTTTTCAAGGGCATTTCCGGCTCCGATACTCGCGTTTGCAATGAGATACAATATAGACCATTCTCCCTGTTACCGATACCCACGGGCATGCCTGCGCCGGAAGCAAACTCAACACGCAGTATTCTTATCACTGGCTGCTCCAGTGGCATCGGTCTGCACGTTGCACGGGGGCTTAGAGAACGCAGCTACCGGGTATTTGCCACGGCCCGCAAGGAAGAGGATGTAGAGCGTTTGCAGAGCGAGGGATTTGAAAGCCTGCAACTGGATCTGGACGATACACAGAGCATACAGGAGGCGGTAAATACGGTATTGCAACGCACCGGCGGAAAGCTGTATGCCCTGTTCAACAACGGCGCCTACGGTCAGGCAGGCGCAGTGGAAGACCTGAGCCGCGCCACCCTGCTGGCGCAGCTGGAAACAAACCTGCTGGGCTGGCATGACCTCACCTGCCGCCTCATCCCTGCCATGCGTGAGCGAGGCGAAGGTCGCATCATCCAGAACAGCTCCGTACTGGGCTTTGCAGCCATGCCCTACCGCGGCGCATACAACTGTTCGAAATTCGCCCTCGAGGGACTCACGGACACCTTGCGCCTGGAACTTGCCGGAACAGGCATCCATGTTTCACTGATCGAACCCGGCCCCATACGCAGCCGTTTCAGGGCCAATGCGCACGCCATGTTCCTGAAAAACATCGATTGGGAACACAGCTGCCATACGGCGCAGTACCGGAAGCAGATCGAACGGCTGCAACAGGAAGGCGACGCCGCACCCTTTACCCTGGGGCCGGAAGCCGTGTTGAGGAAAGTCATCCACGCGCTGGAAAGCTCACGCCCCCGGCCACGCTACTATGTCACCTTCCCCACTTATCTTTTCGGTTACCTGAAACGTTTGCTTTCCACGCGCATGCTGGACAGGCTGATGCTGAAAGCATCGGGTGGCGGCAAGCACTGAGTCCGGTTTCAGATCTGACCGTCGAAATAGCGCTGCAAAAAGGTATCGAAACTTTCACTTTGGTCTGCCTCCAGCGCTTCCTGCTGCTTCAGGGACAGTGCACCCACTTCGTTCATGTGGTCCCGAAAACCGCCATCCAATTCCCGGGATGAAAAATAACGCCATTGCTCCAGAGACAGGCGCCGGGCAAACTGGTAAAAGCCTTCGCCGTTTTCGCGCATCTCCAGCAACATACGCCCCGAGGGCGTAAAGTCGGCATCGAGGAGTTTTTTCTGTTGTATCACCAGGGTATCCCTGTAGTGCGTATCCTTCTTTTCCCGAGCCAGGACATCGGCCAGGGGCTGCATGGCATCAAGCAGTTCTGTGGCCCACTCACGGAAGAGCACTGCCTTGCCATCGCGCTGTAGCTTCAACAGCGGATCACGCCCCTGCTGGGCAACCCATATCAGGTTGCGGTCGATCTCCCGACGCTCAGTCCCACTGATTTCCGGACTCGCAGCGAGGAGGCAGTACAGCATGAAGAGATGCAGAAAGCGCAGCTGGTGGTCATCAACGCCGAGGGGATGGTAGGCATTGACATCCAGAGAACGCAGTTCCACGTACTGGATGCCTTTTTCCATCAGCGCACGGCTGGGGGTTTCCATGTCCACGGGAGGCTGCTTGGGACGAATGGAGCTGTAATATTCGTTTTCGATCTGCAGCCGGTTGGCGTTCAGCTGCCGGTACTCGCCATCCACTTTGACGCCAATCTCCTCCCACACGGGACAGGGCGTCTTGGTGGCACAGGCCAGACTTTCGACATAGTCAGTCAGGCTGTCATAACAGGCCTTGACCCCCATGCCCTCTTCCTTGCGGTTCTGGTACCCGATGTCACCCATGCGCAACGAGGTTGCATAGGGCTCGTAATAGGTGGTGTCGTCGAACACCAGCAGATCGGGCTCCTTACCGGTGAAGAAGGAACGGCAGACGGCCGGTGAAGCACCAAAAAGATAAGGAATGATCCAGCCATAGCGCTGCAGATTGCGCACCAAGCCCATGTAGCGGCTATCACGAAAATCCCGCAGGCTTCCCTTGTCGCCCTGCACGACCTGGTACATGGGCCAGAAATCATCGGCAATGGAGTAGTTGAAATGCACGCCGGCGATGACCTGCATCACGCGCCCGTAGCGGTATCCCAGCCCCAGGCGGTAGATATACTTCATAAGGCCATGATTGGAACTGCCATACCGTCCTACGGGTATGTTATCCTCCCCCGCAAGCACGCAGGGCATGCTGGTCGCCCACAGCAACTCATCCTGCAGGTGTTCCTGTACATAGAGGTGCAGGCTCTGCAGGCAGTCCAGCGCTTCGGAGAACTCCTTGAAAGGTGGTGTGACAAATTCCAGCAACGCCTCGGAATAGTCGGTGGTGATATTTGGATGTGTCAGGGCAGAACCCAGCGACCAGGGGTGCGGCGTAAAGGCGATACCCCCGGAATCGGCTACCCGCAGGCTTTCTTTCTCCAGCCCGAACAAACCGCTGACCAGCAGCCCGGGATCTCCCCTGTCGCAGATCCGGGCAAGCGTGTCCTGCACCGATGGGGTACCCGAAGGCATTGAATCAATCGGCTTGCGCGGTTACGGGCTGTTTCTGACGGATGTAATCGGCAAGGATTCTGGCGGTCTCTTCCTGCATGATACGGTTGATGCCTTCCGGATCCTCTTCGGTATCCGTGTCATCTTCCTCTTCATCGTCCAGCTTGGTCAGAGGCTCCAGACCACGCAGTGCGCGCAGTTTGTTGTGACGCTCCAGCGCACGCTGTTCTCTTTCCTGCCATTCCTTCTTGCGCTCCGACTCCAGCAGGGAAACCTCCTTCTTGTCCTGAAGCTTGTTGATTTCCTGATTCTGCTCTGTCAGGAAACGGAAAGCCGGATCATGCCCGACGCGCTTCTCATGCTTGTTCTGCAGCATGGACAGGTGCAACTGACCCTCCGGGTGATACTCCGCTGGCTTGATCTCAGCCCAGGGCAAGGCGTTGTCCAGCGACCTTTCACCATGCTTGCCGGAACCATCCGCCGTGGGGAAAATCACATCCGGCACCACACCCTTGTGCTGGGTGCTGCCACCCTGAACGCGGAAGAACTGGGCAATGGTCAGGCGCAGCCGGCCAAGATCATCCTTGCCTCTGGCAAACTGACTCAAATCCACCAGGCTTTGCACAGTACCCTTGCCAAACGTGGGTTCACCAACGATCAGCCCGCGACCGTAATCCTGAATGGCCGCCGCAAATATTTCGGAGGCAGAAGCGCTGTTGCGGTTGACCAGCACGGCCAGCGGGCCGCTGTAGACTTCCTCGGGATCGGTATCGCGCTCGACATCGATGTGTCCCTGGGAATCCTTCACCTGCACAACCGGTCCGAAAGGAATGAACAGCCCCGTCAGTTCGGTGGCTTCTGTAAGTGAGCCACCGCCGTTATTGCGCAGATCCACGATGATGCCATCCACCTTTTCTTCTTGCAGCTTGGCAATCAGCTTGCGCACATCCCGTGTAGTGCTGCGAAAATCCTTGTTGCCTGATGCCTGGCCGCGGAAATCACGGTAGAAAGCAGGCACATCGATGACCCCAAAACGCATACCATCGGCTTCGATGATGCTGGATTTTGCTGCCTGATCCTCAAGCTTGATCTTGTCCCGGACGATGGAAACGATTTTTGTGGGCGCATCCATACCTGCGGCTTTCGGCAGCACATTCAGGCGGACGAGCGTGTCCTTCTTGCCACGAATCTTTTCAACCACATCCTGCAGCGGCCAACCGACGATATCCAGCATTTCACCGTCCTTGCCCTGGGCCACGCCCACGATGCGATCACCGGCATGCAACTGCCCGCTCTTGTCCGCCGGACCACCAGGAACGACTTTCTGCACCGTGGTGTATTCGTCATCGGAACGCAGCACCGCACCGATACCCTGTAATGAAAGACGCATGGAAATATCAAAATTCTCTGAACGTTCCGGCGACATGTAAGCGGTATGAGGCTCGATGCTCAGCGTGTAGGCATTGATGAAGGTCTGGAACACGCTGTCTGCATCCAGCTGATGAATGCGGCGGCGCAGGGTCTTGTAGCGCTTTTCCAGGGTTTCCCGGATCTTCTTCTCATCCTTGCCGGCCAGGCGCAGCCCGAGAATGTCATTCTTTACCCGCTTGCGCCACTGGTCACTGATTTCCTTCTCATCCTTTGCCCAGGGAGCATCTTCACGGTCGAAACGGTAAGTTTCATCGCGGGTGAAATCAAACTTGTTCTTTTCCAGCAGGTTCAGGGCCAGCGCAACGCGCTGATCGACCCGCATGCGGTATTTGCGGAAAATGTCGAAGGCCGGTTCCAGCTTGCCGCTTGCAATGGCATCATCGAGCTTGTGACTGTATTTGGCAAAGGCATCGATATCCTGCTGCGTGAAGAAACTCTTGTTGGGATCGAGGGATTCCAGATAACGATCCAGTATTTTCTCTGACAGCTTGTTGTCCAGCACCACCTTGCGGTAGTGGTAGCGCTCCAGCACCCTGTTGACGATCAGGGCAGTCTGCCGCTGAATATTGTCGGGCACCAGCGCGTCTACAGGCACCTCCTTCGCGACCGCAAACGCAGCCGTGCTGAAGGCCAGCAGAGAAAAAACGCCTATCCAGTGGATCAATATCTTTTTCATAAATTATTCCGCATCTGTTACACGGTTACCGACAGACCCGCACCCAAAGGGCGCCTCAGGCCGATCGCCAGTTCCAGGTATTCGTCCTCCTGCGGGTCAATGTAACCGTGACGCAGGAGAAAATCTATAATCACCAGGTTGCAGTTGAGTTTGAATTCATCTGTTTCCCTGACCAGGCGAGCCACCTCCTCCACTGGCAACAGCGTAAAAGACTCAACTTCGCCATCGGTGTTTTGAGGCTCGAAGCCGGGAGAAAGTTCCAGATCATAACAATACAATATGTCGGGTCTATAGCCTCTTTCAGCAACCCGATTGTAACTGACCAGCCCCACGGGGACTGCCTCACGCGCCACATTTTCCGGCAGACCGGCCTCTTCGGCGCATTCCTTGTGCAGATTCTCCTCCAGACTCATGCCCCATGGCAAACCGCCAGCCACCATATTGTCCAGGCTGCCGGGATAGATCAGACGATCCCGGGCGCGGCGACCCAGCCACATGTGCAACCCATCATCTTTCCTCACAAAGCCGTTGAGATGCTGCCCGAATGCACGTACGCCAAAATAGGCAGCGGCTGAGCGATCCATGATGCACAGGACCGCTTCCCTGCCTGCCGGTGTCACCGGATAGGATTCACCCATGGGCGGATTGATCAGGCCACGGCCAGACAGCCATTCTACCAGTCCGGCCAGCGCCACACTGCGGGCATCGAAGCTGTCCAGCCCCGGCGCCATATCCACACGCTGTGCCGAAACCGTAAAAACCGCCGGATGCTCCCGCAGCACTTCCACCAGCCAGGGCCTCAGCCACCCTACCACCTGATCTTCGATGAACCAGGGAACGAAGCGTTCACTGATCGGTGGGTTGCAGCTGTGTATGTGGCGCAAATAGCCGTGATCAGTCATCTGCCTTCTGTTCCTCCCGCTTCACCTGTTGCCAGGCATGCTCGAGTTGGTCCAGGCTCAAGGCTTTCATATCGTCTTGCCCCTGGTCCCGCAAAGTCTCCTCCATACGCCGGAAGCGTTTCTCGAATTTCCGGTTACCCCGGCGCAAGGCCTGCTCAGCATCCACATCCAGCAATCGCGCCACATTGACCGCGGCGAACAGCAGGTCACCGACTTCATCTTCGACGGCATCCTTGTCGTCGCTTGCAACAGCTACCTGAACCTCCGCCAGTTCTTCCTGCATCTTGTCCATGGCACCGCCGGCATCCGGCCAGTCAAAACCCACCCGCGCCGCACGCTTCTGCAGCTTGTCTGCCCGCACCAGTGCAGGCAGTGCCCTGGCGACGCCTTCGAGCACATGGTGCCGCCCGCCCTTCTGTGCCCGTTCACGTGATTTCTCCCGCTCCCAGGCTTCTTTCAGCACCACATCATTGCCATGTTGTTCATCCGCAAATACATGAGGGTGGCGACGGATCATTTTTTCGCAGATGCCTTCCACAATGTCGTTGAAGTCGAACAGTCCCTGTTCCTTTCCCATCTGGGCATAGAAAACCACCTGAAACAGCAAATCACCCAGCTCATTTTTCAGTTCAGAAAAATCCGCGTTTTCGATAGCATCGGCCACTTCATAGGCTTCCTCCACGGTGTAAGGAGCAATGGTAGCCCACGTCTGCTTCCTGTCCCAGGGGCAGCCCTTGTGTGGATCGCGCAGACGCGCCATGATATCCAGCAACGATTCGATTTTGTGTGACATGAGATCAGACGCTTCCTATCCGGCAACGCATATTTCCTATCAGCTTCATATCCGCATCAACAAAGACATCCGGATTGTGGCAGGTGCGCTGGGAAGCTGCAATTTTGTTGCCGGCAACTATGTGTATACAGGCAGCGCCAGGCGAAACCTCGCGGCAAGGATTCAGCGTCATCTGTCAGACCATAAGAAACTCCGCTGGCATATCGACTACCTGCTTGCTCATCCGGCGGTTGAAATAGTTGAAGTGGAAACTTCCGCCATACCGGAATGCCAGTGGAATAAGACGCTGTCCGGAACAGTTCCCTGCTCCGGCTTTGGCGCCAGCGATTGCCGCAGGCACTGCGGCTCACATCTCAAGAAGGTCTGACCATCGTTCAGAGATAATCCGGCAGCTTGCTGCGAATGTCTTCAGGTGACTGCCTGGCGACATCCTTGGGAATCTCGCCGGCGATACGGGTTTTGGCATTGTCATCCAGGCATTCCCTCAACACGCCAAGAAAGGCGGGGGCCGCCAGCACATAAAGTTTCTCGAACCGGTTCTGCAACGCAGCCTGGCGTAATTTGGCACACAGATCC
>DRLF01000154.1 GCA_011051425.1 Thiolapillus brandeum
AAAGCAGGTTTCGATGTACGGGAACCGGAAGAGGCCCACCTGTGCTGCGGCTCCGCCGGCACCTACGCCATCACCCAACCCAGGCTGTCCGGGCAATTGCGGGAGAACAAGCTGCGGCGGCTGGAAAGTGCTGGCGGCGAGGTGATCGGCACCGCCAACATCGGTTGCCTGCTACACCTGCAGGAAAAGGCCAAACTGCCCGTCAGGCACTGGATCGAATGGCTGGAAAAATACTGTGTATAGCACCCCGTAAAAAACAAACCCCGCACGATGGCGGGGTCCGAGGTGTTACGTTTTCCAGAAAAGGCTGATCAGTGCAGACCCTGCACGTACTGGGAAAGCGCGTCGATTTCCTTGTCGGTCAGCTTGGCCGCGACACCGGCCATCATGCCGTTCATGTCGTTGGCGCGCTCGCCGGAGCGGAATGCCTTGAGCTGCTTGGCCACGTAAGCCGCGCTCTGACCACTGATACTGGGGAAGTTGGCGGCGCCATTGCCACCACCTGCGGGACCATGGCATCCGGAACAGGCCGGAGCGCCGTTGCTGCTGCCACCACGATAAGTTTTCTGGCCCAATGCCACCTTGTCCACAGCGGCTTCGCCCACGGTCAGGGTCTGGCTGGAGAAATAGGCTGCCAGGTCTTCGATATCCTGATCTTTCAGTGGAGCGGCCATGGGCGCCATGGTTGCATCCTTGCGCTTGGTTGCCTTGAAGTCGTGCAACTGTTTCATGATGTACTTGGGATGCTGGCCCGCCAGTTTGGGCCACAGGGGATTCACGCCACTGTTGCCGTCAGCACCGTGACAGGCGGCACAGGCCGCTGATTTGGTCTTGCCCGCAGCCGCATCACCTGCTGCCTGCGCAACACCGGAAACAGCCATGGCCACAAAAGAAGCAATCAACAGGGCTTTTTTCATTTCTAACTCCAGGTACATTCTAAAATTCTTGATCGGTCGGCGAAAAAACAGGGAGCATCCGACGGCCCCCCGTTTTCCGTTGCTTACTTCAGGCTGGAGAAATGCGCAGCCAGGTTCTCCATGTCCTGATCAGACAGCTGTGCAGCCTGGGGAGACATCAGGGGATCCTTGCGGGTACCGGCCTTGAAGGCTTTCAGCTGCTTGATGATGTAGTCGGCCTTCTGACCTGCCAGGTTGGGCCACATGGCATTGACACTGATGCCGTTGGCGCCGTGACAGGCGGCACATACGGCTGCCTTGACCTTGCCCGCAGCCGCATCACCTGCAGCCATGGCAGAACCGAAAGAACCCAAACCAGCAACCAGCGCTGCAATCACAATAATTTTTTTCATTTCCCAACTCCATTCATTCTCAAGTTACGTGACGATGCCGCCCCATGAGGGCGGGATAAAAACCCGGTATGTATAACAGAGAATGCTTAATTAGGTCAACCGAAATTATTCATCAGGCACAAATTGACAATACGCAATCTGGAGGCGTTTTTGCATACATATCAATGAGTAACAACAAATCAGGCCGCCTGGGAGGAGATCCATTGCTGCAGCTGCTCTTCGCTCAGGGGATGGCTGATGTAATAACCCTGCAGCATGTCGCACTCCATTTCACGCAGCATGGCGGCCTGATCCATATCCTCGACACCTTCCGCCACCACGCTCAGTCCGAGGTCATGGGCGAGGTTGATGGTCGCCCGTACGATGGCGCGGTCGCCTTCCCACTTGATCATGTTGACCACGAAACTTTTGTCCACTTTCAGCTCATCGACCGGCAGACGGGAAAGATAGGCCAGTGAAGAATGTCCCACGCCGAAATCATCGATACTCAGACCAACACCGATGGCGGCCAGCTGCAGCAGCACCTGTAGCGCCCGTTCTGAATCCTGCATGATGGCACTCTCCGTAACCTCGAAGCGCACCGATGCCGGGTCCAGACCATACTGGCCGATCATGCGTTCCACCCACAGGGGGAATCCGTCCTCGTCCAGCACGCGGGCCGAGAGGTTGACGGCAATGCTGACATTCACACCCTTGTCCATCAGCTCACGCTGGGTGGAGAAGACATTCTCTACGGTCCAGTGGGTAAGATCGATGATATGGCGGGTCTGCTCCACCAGGGGGATATACATGTCACAGGGCAACAGCCCATGCTCAGGATGCTGCCAGCGCAGCAGCGCCTCGAAACTGTGGGTATCGGGCGAAGTGAGCGTCAGCTTGGGCTGATAGACCATGCTCAGATGCCCCGCCAGCATGGCATCCTTGATGCCGGTGATCAGCGCCAGTCTGTCCATGCCGCTGCTGGCATCTTCTTCGGAAAACACGATATTGTTGGTTCCGGCGGACCTAGCCTTGGTCACCGCATTGTCCGCATGCTTGATGAGAACGGTCATGTCCTTGCCCTGATCGGGGAAGATGGCAGCGCCGATGACGGCACTTACGGTCAGGGGCGAATCCGCCACGTCGATGGGGCGTGCAAGGGCATGCTGCACCTTCCGGGCGATGATATTGGCTTCAGATTTTTCGTTGATATCCGCGATCACGGCAAACACGTCGCC
>DRLF01000155.1 GCA_011051425.1 Thiolapillus brandeum
GGCCTTTTCTTCCCTGGCGGTGAACTTCCAGGCGTTGCCGATCAGGTTTTCCAGCATGAGTCTCAGCAGACGGGCATCACCCTGCACCTGCAGGTCATCTTCCAGGACAAATTCCACCTGGCGTTCAGTATCGCCTTCCCGGATCTCCTCGAATACTGATCTTGCCAATTCGGCAAGGTCCACATTCTCCAGCACCAGTTCACTGCGATTGACGCGGGACAGTTGCAGGATTTCGTCGATCAGAATGCCCAGACGCTGGGCACCGTTGCGCACCCGGTTCAGGTAGTCGTGGGCGGTATCGTCCAGCTGGTTGCCGTAGTCTTCCAGCAATGCCAGGCTGAAGCCGTCGATGGCACGCAGCGGGGCGCGCAAATCATGAGATACGGAATAGGAGAAGGCCTCCAGTTCACGGTTGGAGGCGAGGAGTTGCTCGGCCATCTGCTGGAGTTCGGCTTCACGCTTTTTCAGTTCGCTGATATCGATGGAGTATCCGGCCATGCCTACAGGTTTGCCTTCATCATCGTAAAGAAGTGAAAGGGACAGATGAACCGGAAATTCCGTGCCGTCGGCTTTCTTCAACGTGACTTCGATCTCATGTGTCCCTTTTTTCTTCAGTGGAACAATGATGTCATTTTCCAGGGTTTTCTTTTGTTTCTCGGGATAGACGATGGATATATGTTGACCCTTGGCCTTATTTTCAGGGATAGTAAAAAGTTGCTCGGCACCGCCATTCCAGCTGGTGATATATCCGTCGAGGTCTGTGGTTACCACGGCATCATGGGTCTGATCGATGATCTGGGCCTGCTGCCTGATGGTGGTGGTGCGCTCTTCCACCAGCTGCTCCAAATGTTCCTGGTACAGCGCCAGTTCTTTCTCGTATTGAACGCGTTTGGTGATGTCCTGCGTGGTGCCAAACATGTGCTGCGGGTTGCCCTGTGCGTCGAAGGTGACCTGTCCGCGTTCTTCCACCACGCGGACGGAACCATTGGAGAGAAGGACGCGATGCTGAATATGGTAGGGTTTTTTCTCGCCGGGCTGCATGCTGCGCTGCATTTCCGCCTGCACCTTTTCCCGGTCCTCCGGGTGGACGGCGTTCATGAACTGCTCTGCGCAGGCTTCCACTTCCCCCGGTTCATAGCCCAGAAGCCTGTATTCCTCTTCCGACCAGCTGGCCTTGCCGGTCTTCAGATTGAGATCCCAGTTGCCGAGATGGGCCAGCGTCTGGGCTTCCTTCAGCCTGGCCTCGCTGGTCTTCAGGGCCCGTTCTGCTTCGGCGCGGGCAGTGATTTCGGAAATGATGGAAATGAAACCGGTGATATTGCCGGCAGCATCGCGCTGATAGTCCCAGGTGACTTCCAGCACCAGTTCCCGGCCGTCCTTGTTGCGGTTGTGGGTGATATAGCTTTCCGGTGTGGGCTGTTTGTCGATCAGGTAAGCCAGATATTCGCGTAACTCCTGCTTGTGTTTTTCATCCGTCTGGAAATCCCAGATGTATCTGCCAACCAGTTCGCCGGGTTCATAACCCAGGATGCGATGCTGGGCGAGATTGCTGTAGGTAATGCGTCCTTCGGTGTCGTTTTCCTGGATGCCGTGGGGCAAGGTGTTCAGCAGCAGAGTCAGCCGCTTTTCGCTTTCCTCCAGTGCCTGCTGGGTCCGGTAGTGTGTTGTGATGTCCTGAACCGTACCGGCAGAACGCAGCGCCCTTCCCTTTTTGTCGAACTCGGATTCACAGCGTTCGTGAACATACTTGATGCGCCCGTCGCTCATTTTCAGGCGATGCACGATATCGTAGGGCTCGCGGGTTTTCAGTGACTCGGTATAGGCGCTGTTGACTTTTTCCCTGTCATCCGGGTGAATGGCATTTAAAAAGCCTTCATAGGTGGCGCTGAACCTTTTCTGGTCGATTTCGAAAATACGGAATATCTCGTCGGACCACCAGAGTTCGTTGGCCTGAAGATCCAGTTCCCAGTTGCCGATCTGGGCGATACGCTGGGCTTCGGCCAGCTTTCTTTCGGCTTTTCTCAATGCCAGAATCTGCTGTTTGAGCGATGAGCTGAGCATTTCACGCTCTTTTATCATGCCGGCGATGGCCTGACCCAGCTGGCGTTGCTCCAGACTGCCCCGCGTGGGAATTTCGTCGGGAGAAATGGATTCGCCTCTGCCGAAGCGATCCATCAGGGTTGCGAGGCGGGTGAGGGGGGTAGACAAGGAGCGGGCCAGGATCAGTCCTGCCAGGATGGCGACGACTGCAGCCAGACCGACGCCATAAACCAGCAGTCTGCCGGCGCGTTCCATTTGTGACGAAGTGGCAGAGGCTGCATTCGCGAGCGCCTCGTACTGGCTGTTGATCATGGGGTACAGTGTATGGATCAGCGCCCTTCTTGCGGCATGGAGTTTGTCTTCACTGGCATAGATCTGCCTGACTGCGTATCGCCTCAGGGAGATTTGTTGCAGATAATGTCTGGCGGAAGTCAGATAGTCTTGCACTTCCTGCTGCAGCTGTTTTGAAAACGGGGGATGCCTGGTATCTGCGGTAACCGGTTCTTGCAGGATGGTCTGCAATTCATCCACGGCTTTCAACGCTTCGTCCCTGTCGGCGGCATTGCCGCGCAAAGCATATTCGATGAGCTTGAGAGAGAGTTTGCGTGCTTCGCTTTTGGCGAGGAGCAGACTGTACAGAACCTGTCCGGAAGCCTGCTGCATGGTCGAGTCGAGGTGCTGGATCAATATGCTGCGTGATTTGTGCAGCGCTTCTTCCAGCCTGAATACATTTTCTATGGCAGGCCCTTCAGCCATTTTCAGGTAATTGTGCAGCAGTGTGGCGAAATACTCCTTGCTGGCGACAAGCTTCTTGGCAGCGGCTGTATCGTCAGGGTTCAGGGCAATAAAGCGCTGCAGTTCCTGATCGAGTTCAGCCAGTGCCTCAAGGGCCTTTTCCCTGTCTTTGATGTGACCGCGGCTGGCGTATTCCATTGCCTTGATGGAGGCGCGACGCGTGACGGCGGTGATTTCCAGCAGGGTGGTAAGTGACGGGATTTTCCGGGATTCGAGCTGTTTGAAAGTTGTGGTGACTTTCCCGATATGGCGTTGCTCGACATAGCCAGCCATTCCGATGGCGAGGATGATAACAATAAAAGCAAGTAGCAGTTTGTCCCTGATTTTCATGCCGGCTTGGTGCTGTCCCATTTTTTATGGCTAGCTTAGCAGATTTGTGCAGGGTGGGCCGGCGAACGGCTTCACAGGGACGGAGGGTGCTGCAGGGAAGTACCCTGGCGATCTGCAGGACATGGTGTTCTTGTGCTGGCCGGTACCGGA
>DRLF01000156.1 GCA_011051425.1 Thiolapillus brandeum
CCCGGCTCAGCTATCACGGGTCCCTCCATTTTATCAGGCTGGATCCGGTAGCCGCTGGATTTGGCCTTTTCGACGTTGGTCTCTGGGTGCTCCTGCTCTACCGAAAGAGCCTCCGGAGAGAGCAGATAACCATCGGCCTTTACTTTTTCAACATTGGTTAGCGGCGGAAGTTGCTCTGCTGCTAAAACTGGCAGTGAAACAAGAGAAATAAGAAGTAGGTGAAACAGCATCGCATGTAATCCCAATCGGATATCTAAGCAGCGAGCTGAATCATGCATAACGCTAAAATGCCGGTCCATGCTATTACTCTCCATTTTCCTTAATTCCATACAAAGTGTAGTGGATATAGGGTGCAAATCCAGCTTCCTGGCGCAACCGGAGAACAAAAGCCCGTGTAACTGGCCAAGAACTCAAACAATCTCCCAGCCCGCACGCAGGATCACATCAAGCCATCAGCAGCTACCAGCAGTAATTGATTAACCCGTATATGGTCTCCTCCCCTATTGCAAGCTCTCGTGCACCGTAACGACGGGGACAGGTTTGCTTCCGTATATCCGGCCTGTTTGATGGTGTGGGTATGACCCATCTGGCCTTGATGAAGATTCGCGCGCATCGTCCTTACCGGCATAACGGCTTGAAAAGCCTTCGGGTTAATCAGCTTTTCAATGCGCCGGTCTGACCTGTTATGTCATCACCGGTAACCAGAGCTTCGCAATCCTGGGCGGGGAACCTCCTGTCTATCTGTCAATGTTCATTTAACTTCGGATGCCGGCAGGCTTCCAGCTTGCCAAATGGCCAGGGTCAGCAGGCCGTCTTGTGAGCCAGTACGGCCCAACCCATGCGCGCCATTTTGTTGGCCAGCGCGACCACCGCCTTGTTGTGACCCCGTCTGGCTACCAGCGTCATGACCCAGCGGCTCAGGCGGTCTCTCTTGCTGCCCGCCCGCGCAACCACCGCCCGGGCGCCATGGATCAACAGCCCTCGCAGATAGCGGTCTCCCCGTTTGCTGATGCCCAGCAAGACCTCCTTGCCGCCGCTGCTGTGTTGGCGTGGCACCAGGCCCAGGGCTGCCGATACCTCGCGTCCTCGACGGAATCCTTCACCAGAACCAATCCGGCTGAAGAATACGCTGGCAACCACCGGGCCGAATCCCGGGATCGTTTGCAAGCGTTGGCAGGCTTCATTCTCCCGCACCACCCGCGCCAACTCCTGGTCATAGGCCTGCAGGTGCGCTTCCAGTTCCTGATACTGATGCCAGGCTTCCCGCAGCAACCGGCGGAAACGGTCGCTCAAGCCGCTATCGGCATCTTCAAGCAGTTCGACAACCCGACGTTTGAAGCCCGCCTTGCCTTTCCGGATGCTGATGCCGTATTCCCCCAGCAATCCGCGTATTTGATTGCCCAGCGCCGTACACTCTTTGACCCGTTGCTCGCGCAGTCGGCACAGGGCCTGGATATCCTGTTCTTGCGCGCTTTTTATCGCGACAAATCGCATCTCGGGACGTACCACGGCTTCGGCAATGGCCAGGGCATCGTTGTAGTCGTTCTTGTTACCTCGCAGAAACGCCTTCACGTGCTGGGCGGCGATCAGTTTTACCTCATGTCCCAGTTTGCGTAGCTCTCGTCCCCAGTAGTGGGAGCTGGCGCAGGCCTCCATACCCACCCGGCACGGCTTGAGCCTTGCAAACCACGCCAGCACCTGATGACGCCGCAACTGCTTGCGTAACTGGACCTTGCCGCGGGCGTCACAGCCGATGACATGGAATACATTTTTTGCCAAGTCCATCCCGATTGTCGTAATCTCTCTCATGGTCTCCTTCCTCCGCTTGATGTTGATGGTCGGGTTTATACTTCCATCATGGCGCATCACGACGCCGGTTGTTAAGGGGGGAGGAGACCATTTCATCGGCAGAAACGTATACCTCACTCAGCCAATCGAGGGCGCTGTCGGGACACGCTACATGATAAACAACCCTCATCGAACACGCAGAAAATCCAGCAACTCAGCGCCCTCCCTGGGCATATACCAGCCGGCACCGTTCTCAGGACTGCCCCAGCCAAAAAAGCCAATGCTCTCCACTTCGCTGATTGCTGCGGCGGCTGCGGCATCCCGCTTGATATCGGAAATACTTGGCTTCAGAAAGTACGGCATATCCCGAAAGGCAGCCAGACTAATCCAGATTCGGACCGAACTGTCCACCGCCAGAATCTTGTCCACCAGTTTCTGTCCCGAATCCCTGACCATATTCGGCAACAGCACTTTGGTCCCATCCACTGAATAGTTGCTGTAGAGATTCAACATCACAATATCAGCGATGCCCGCCCCGAAAGGATTCTTGTCACTGAAATCCCCATCCTCTTCATCCCAGTAGTGCATGCGCACAAGTATTGGATGGGTACTGTCGACAAAGCGCACATCGGCCGCTGCCTGTCGCATCTGTTCGAGCGTTATACGTATACGCGCACCGTTGGGGAGATTCTCCCCCGCCTCATTGGATATGTCATAGGCGTAGACTGCAGGATGATGGCGTATGCGCTCTATATAGCCCATTACCTCGGCTGTCTGCCAGACCGGCGGCTGGTCTGCAGTGTAGTTACCGCCTGGTGGATATCCCCAGGCTGCACCGTCAGAAAAATTGATGATAAACTTCAATCCCCGCTGCTGCAATCTGTCAAGCAGGCCCAGCATTTGTGGTGGTGGAACATCATCCATCCCCCATTCGCTATTGAGGATGGTAAAGCCCAGTGCCTTGATACGATCCAGGTCTGCATCCGTTACCGTCTTGTCAACCAGCTTCAAATGCAACAGTTTTCCGCCCGCAATATCATCATCCGCGGCGCCTAGTTGTTCAATATTACAAGCAAATAAAAAAGTGGATAATACGG
>DRLF01000157.1 GCA_011051425.1 Thiolapillus brandeum
ACAGAATTGTCATCGGCTATCACGGTTGTGACAAATCCATTGCCGAAGAAGTCCTGCAACACGGCCTGGATCTCAAGCAAAGTACAAATGTATATGACTGGCTGGGGCATGGTATTTATTTCTGGGAAAACAGCAAGACCCGCGCCCTTGAATGGGCTGAACAAGGAACAGGTATTGACAAGCCAGCGGTAGTTGGAGCGATCATCAATCTAGGGAACTGTCTCGATTTACTCGACTACGAATGTCTGGGACAAGTCAAGGCAGCATACGAACTGCTTTCCATGGAACTGGAACAAATTGGTAAGCCTTTACCGGAAAACAGCATTTCTGAAGAAGACATCAGTTTTAATCGGCAACTGGATTGTCAGGTTATGCTCCGGCTACACCAGTTCAACGAAGATCTCATCCGCGAAACACTCGATCATCCTACTTCTCGCAACGTGCGGCTTCATGCAAACTACTATGACTCAGTGAGAGGTATGTTTCCAGAAGGGAAACCACTTTATCCCAACGCTGGATTCCGACGGAAAAACCACATCCAGATATGCATACGTAACCCGAACTGCATTCTCGGATATTTCAAACCACGTAGGCAAAATCCCAGTTATAAAGCCATCTGGTAAGCCGAGGAATACGCTCCCTTCCACCAATTGCAGGCATGTGGATCACATCACCATTCTTTCCTTAGAACTGATACCCAAACAAACCTCCTCCTGCGGTGTCATCCAGCACAGGGGATAACTGTTGGCTTGCGTAGGACTCGAGCGCATCATTGGGCAGCCGATCTGAATTGAACGCGGCTATGTATTGAAATCTAGTGCGCAGAGGGACATCCACCTACACGAATGCCGGCTGAAGGATTGAACAGCCTATTTCAGGCAGCCAGAGCAAGAGCCCATGGTTACCGGAACACGAAGACCTTACTATTATTTATATGATTGCCAACCCAGCGGATTCCATTCTCAAATCAACACGAAACGACGAAAAGCCTAATAAAATGCACCCTACTGAACGCCATACAGGGGAAAACCGATTCAAACAAATCTAATCCTGCCGCCATCAGAGCTTGACGACAAATGAGGGTCCGGGTTATTTTTTGAGGATGAGCTCATCAACAACGACCTTCTTTTCTTCAGCAAACAGCCGCAAATGGCGACTGCGCTGGCGCCTGCACGCTCGCCGCTGCCGTTTGCGCCTGAACTAGGTTATTTCTTCTGACCGGCAGCCGCGCATCCCGCTGCGACTGCCATACCCTAGATACTCGCCGCCGGATCCGTGGTTGCCTCAACTGGAGGCATTCCATGGACACAACAACAAACTCCTCACGACAGATCCTGCTTGGCAGCACCCTTATCGTACTCGGCGCCATCGGCTTCTCGGCAAAGTCGATCCTGATCAAGCTTGCCTATACCGACAGCGCACAGGTCGATGCCATTACACTGATGACCCTGCGGATGCTGTTCGCACTGCCCTTCTTCCTGGGTGTTGCCCTGTGGCACGGTAAATCCAATACCACCTCTCATAGCCATCAGGACTGGGGAGCACTTGTGCTCCTTGGTGTCATGGGGTATTACCTGGCCAGCCTGCTGGACTTCAAGGGGCTGGAATACATCTCCGCAGGACTGGAGCGCCTGATCCTGTTTCTCTATCCGACGTTCGTCGTCCTGCTGACAGCGCTGCTCTATCGACGCCCCATTGCCGGAATCCAGCGTATGGCGCTGGTCCTGAGCTATGCAGGGATCGGGCTGGTGTACGGTACCCGACCGATGACTGCATCGCCCAACGTAGCCCCGGGGGCATTGCTGGTATTTGGCGGTGCCCTTGCCTTTGCCATCTACATGACCGCGAGTGGTCATTACATCCCACGATTCGGATCAAGGCGTTTTACCGCCTACTCCATGTCTGTCGCGTGCGGGGTAACCATTGCCCATTTCCTGTTGAACAAGCCCCTCGGCCAACTGGCTGTACCGCCAGATGTCCTGGCCCTAGCCATTGCCCTAGCGCTACTCTCGACCGTGCTGCCGGCCTTTCTCATGAATGCCGGAATTCAACGCATCGGTGCCGATCGTGCAGCCATCATCGGCACGGTCGGACCCGTCTCTACCCTGCTTCTGGCTTGGCTGGTGCTCGACGAGACCCTGACCATGCCGCAACTCCTCGGCGCGGTGTTGGTGTTGTGTGGCGTCTTGCTCGTCGGCCTGACAAACAGGAGAATCGGACCATGAAAGTTATCACACAAGCTCTCACGAAAGGCTGTGCCTTGTCCAGGATTCACCCAAAAGGTTTATCGAGGTGCTGTCATGAACCGTAAAACGGACAATCTGAACGGTATTTTCCGCGAAACGCCGGAGCCGCCGTACTACGCGGTCATCTTTACATCCGAACGAACAGACGTGGACGACGGATATGCAGAAACAGCACAACGCATGCTGGAACTGGCTGCACAACAACCAGGCTTTCTGGGTATCGACTCGGCGCGCGATGATGCACTGGGCATCACGGTGTCCTACTGGAAGGACCTGGCTTCCATCGACGAGTGGCGAAGGCATTCCGAGCATTTGGAGGCCCAGCAGCGCGGTCGGGAAGAATGGTATCGCCGTTATACCTTGCGCATTGCGCGCGTAGAACGGTCGAAAAAATTTGATGCGGATAACGCTACATGAGGACCCCATTCAGTCTATCGCTCTCCATGCTGATATCAGGGGTTCACCCCTCGATTGCATGGGATCTGCGCATGCGGGTTTTGTGGCACCTCATATTTGCATGTACAACCATTTCTTGATATATATGTTGCCATGTTCGAACGGTGCCTCTATTTCAATCTCAATGCGCTAACACGTAAAGTGAACCGTATATGGGAATCCGAGTTCCGCCAGACCGGCCTCTCGGCACCCCACGCCTATGTCATGCGCCTCGTGCTGAGTGAGCCTGGCATATCCCAGAAGCACCTCGCCGAGGAATTGCATCTGGATCCGTCAACGGTCACACGCTTTGTGGATGCATTGGCAGAACGTCGCCTGGTACGTCGCGATACCAGCCACACCGACCGTCGTTCCGCTGCTGTGTTTCCGACTGCGGAAGGAAAACGGCTGCAGAAGAAGCTGGAGAAGATCGGTGAGGGGTTGTTCCAGGCCATGCAGACAAGGCTCGGCGACAAACATTTTCAGGAACTGGTCAGTGCCCTGCGGGAGGCAAGAAGCACGCTGGAGAAATCATAAAAATTTGCCCTTATGTTTGTATGTACAACCATTATTAGACATGAGTAAGACCCATAACAGCAGGCAACGAACGCGCATACCCGTGACCTATCGCGATGAATGGCAGGACGGGTTGGGGGCCAGAGGCTGGAAACTGGATACCGCCATGACGGATAGCACGGTCATCGCCAGTACGGCGTATACGGGAGAAAATGTGCCTACCTCCGTGCTGATCCACGACATTCTGGATCATCTTCTGTGTGGATTTGGATTCAGCGGTCACCGAAACGAGGCCATGGCTGTCGTCCAGCTCGCCTCTCGAACCGGTGCAGATGCCGAAATCAGTTTCTGCCCCATGGCCGAGGAAGTTATGCGCGGCCTGGTTCCGGGAGAATCGATCGAGACCTTCCTGCCCGACCAGCTCAAACGGCATCTGCCCGATGGCCCCATGAGTAACGAGGAGCGGATGTCATACCTGTCCCGCAGGTTGGGAAAACAGCGACTACGGTCCCTGCTGCTCGCCCACTTTCAGGCGATTGGAGAAGAAGGGATTGGCATGGCAAAGGCGCACTGGCACAAGGCCGGGCTCGATTACGACCGCAGGACAGCCATCGGTCTTTGCCTGCAGGAATTACTGGTCCAGGCAGATGCGATGGCGCTGACCAGGCGATGGCAACACGCCCGGGGTAACTTCCTTGTCGGCAACCGGGAATGCAAGCTCAACATCGAATCCCCGGAAAAGCACGAATTGCGGCAACCGGTAAACGACGGACACGACATCATTGAAAACAATATGAGGCTATCATTATGAAGCTGTACTACTCCAAAACCTCCCCCTATTCCCGCAAGGTCCGGCTGATGGTCCATGAAAAGGGACTCCAGCAAGTAATCACCACCGTGGTATGCAACCCCTTCGAAGAGGCGCCAGAACTGGAAGCGGCAAATCCCCTGGGCAAGGTTCCTACGCTGATTCTGGATGATGGCTCTTCCCTATACGACAGCCCGGTGATCTGCGCCTACCTCGATACCTTGACCTCCGACAGGCTCATACCGGAATCCGGCCCCGATACCAACAGGGAACGCTGGAACATCCTGCGCTGGGAAGCGCTTTGCGACGGTGTGCTCGACGCTACTTACAACATCGTAATGGAACGGCGCAGGGATGCCCGTGAGCAATCTTCCAGTTGGATTGAACAGTGGAAAAATCAGATTATACGGTCTCTGGATCATATGGATGCCAGCATCAACACGCTGCCTGCATATATATCATTGGCTCAACTATCGCTGGGAGCGGCCCTCGGGTACCTGGACTTCCGTCTTTCTGATCTTGACTGGCGCAACCAGTGCTCTGCCCTGGCAACCTGGTATAACGACTTTTCCGAACGGGACGCCATGAAAAACACCCGGCCCGAATAATGTGCGCTGGATGTAACTGATTCAGGAGACTCACCGATGCCTAAAAATCCCGCCGATATCCTGTTCTCCCCTGCCACCCGGGCAATCCAGGAACGTTATGGGTCCCGTGACACTATCGCCCGGATGGAGACGCGAGGGCACTGGAAGTCCCGCCTGCCGGAAGATGTTATTTCATTCTTGGATTCAACTCATAAGTGCAACTCGATCTAGAGCGGAAGGGTAAGCCGCGGTAGCATCACGGCTGACTCCATCCGCCAAGAAAGAGGAGCACGATGAGAGGCTACACGCAGCTTACCCAAGAAGAACGATACCAGATCTACGCGCTGAAGAAAGCGGGCCACAGCCAAAAGGAAATCGCAGTGACCCTGGGTCGCAGTCCCTCGACGATCAGTCGAGAACTGAGGCGGAACAAGGGGCTGAAAGGGTACCGGCCCAAGCAAGCCCACAAGCTGGCGCAGAACCGCAAGCAAGAGCGGAGCCGCAGGCGGATACCGGATTCGGTGTGGCAGCGTGTGGCGCAACTGTTGAGGGAGGACTGGAGCCCGGAACAGATCAGTGGCTGGTTGCGCCACAGTGAAGGGGTTTGCATCAGCCATGAGTGGATTTACCACTACGTGTACGATGACAAGCGACGTGGCGGCGACCTGCATCGTCACCTGCGCTGTCAGAAGCCGCGCAGGAAGCGTTATGGCAGCTATGACCGACGGGGACGCATCAGGGAACGGGTTTCCATTGATGAGCGCCCTGCGGTGGTTGAGGAGCGTAGTCGTATCGGGGACTGGGAAGTGGATACGGTGACTGGGAAACCAGGAGGCGCGGTGCTGGTCACCTTGGTAGAGCGATACGCCCGCCTGAGCGTGCTGGCATTGGCGCCCAACAAGACGGCGGAAGCGGTCAAGGAGGCGATCTTGAAAGCGATCCAGCCGCTATCCTCGCAGGTGTACACGCTCACCTATGACAACGGCAAGGAGTTTGCGCTACACATGGATATTGCCAAGGCGCTGGAGGCGGATGGCTTCTTCGCCCACCCCTATCACTCTTGGGAGCGTGGCCTGAATGAAAATACCAACGGGCTCATTCGCCAGTACCTTCCCAAGGGGACTGACTTCAAACAACTGACCTCTACCCAGGTCGAGCAGATCATGAACAAACTGAACAACCGACCCCGAAAATGTTTGGGCTACAAAACGCCAAACCAGGTATTCTTCGGGATTGATCCACCCGTTGCGCTTGTGAGTTGAATCCGCGGTACAAAATAGTCCTGACCGATCTATTTAATCGTCATGATGTGAAGCCGCCTTATAATCGTAGGTCGGACTGAAGTCCGACCTACAGACGCATGTCTTTTCATCATCTCGAATGGCCTGTCAAGAATAATGCCCTCGATGGTGGTGGCACCACATAGTCACTACGACTGTAACATCTGCAGCAGTTCGCGCACCTTTTCCACCCGCTGTTCCGGTTCTTCGAGATCGGCGAAGAAACGCAGCTTGTCACTGCCGTCCAGCTTGAACTGCCTGGGCCGGGTCTGGATCAGTTGGATGATGCGCGCCGGATCGATGGCGGGCTGTTCCTCGAAATGAATCTTGCCCCCCTGGGGGCCGGCTTCGATCTTGCGTATGCCCAGGGGCTGCACGTCGAGCTTGAGTTCGGTGATGTCGAACAGGTTTTTGGCTTGCTCCGGCAGCAGGCCAAAACGGTCGATCATCTCCACCCGCAGTTCCCGCAGTTCCTCGGCGCTGGCGGCGGAGGCGATGCGCTTGTACTGGATGAGGCGGATATGGACGTCCGGCAAATAGTCCTCGGGCAGCAGGGCGGGGAGGTTGAGGTCGATTTCCGTGCCATGATCCAGGGGGCGGTCCAGCTCGGGCTGTCGGCCTTCGCGGATGGCGCGCACGGCCCGTTCCAGCATCTGGGTGTAGAGGGTGAAGCCCACTTCGTGTATCTGGCCGCTCTGGTCTTCGCCCAGCAGCTCGCCCGCGCCGCGGATCTCCAGGTCGTGGGTGGCCAGGGTGAAGCCCGCGCCCAGGTCCTCCAGGGCTTCCAGGGCCTGCAGGCG
>DRLF01000158.1 GCA_011051425.1 Thiolapillus brandeum
ATCAGGCCAAGAAAATGGAGCTGCAAAGTATCAACAGGGCCTTGTCCATTCAGGCAAGTATCGACAGTCTGACCGGAATCTACAACCGCCAGAAATTCGAGTCACTGCTCAAGGGTGAACTGGACAAGTTCGGCCGCTACCACCACCCGCTGTCCGTGATCATGTTTGACGTTGATGATTTCAAATCAATCAATGACCAGCAGGGCCATTTGGTGGGTGACCAGATACTCCGGGAGATTTCTGCGGTGATCAAACGGGGGTTGAGAAACTCGGATGTGTTCGCCCGCTGGGGCGGAGAGGAGTTCATCATCCTTTTGCCCGGAACAGACCGCTCGGGTGCTTACCGGCTGGCAGAAAAGCTGAGAGCTTTGCTGGAGAGCAGCCGGTTTTCACACGATAGACGGGTAACCGCCAGCTTTGGAGTCACCGAACTGCTGGAGGGCGATGAACCCGAACATCTGGTCAGGCGGGCTGATCTGGCAATGCTGATCGCCAAGGAACAGGGCAAGAACCGGGTCCACAGCCTGGTTGAAGAAACCCATTCGCACCTGAAGCCCCGCTATATCGGAATTGGCTAGACATTATGTCTAGAATCCAAATACCTGACATTGCATGGCACAACTCCGGCCTGGAATCAGGCTACACTATGCAACATCGCCCTTACATCCGAGAGTATCCGTGAGTCAGCACGCCCGCAGCCTTACTCCTGAAGAATATGTTTTTACCGAAGAGCCTTACTACGAACCGGTGGGCGATGAGATCGCCGTGTTCGAGGCAGCCTACCGGAACCGGCTGCCAGTCCTGCTCAAGGGTCCCACGGGCTGCGGCAAGACGCGCTTCATGGAGCACATGGCCTGGCGGCTGCAGCGGCCGCTGCTGACTGTTTCCTGTCACGATGACCTGACCGCTTCCGACCTGGTGGGACGCTTCCTGGTGAAGGGCGGTGAAACGGTGTGGGTGGACGGCCCCCTGGCGAGGGCGGTGCGCAACGGCAGCATCTGCTATCTGGATGAGGTGGTGGAGGCCCGCAAGGACACCACCGTGGTCATTCATCCTCTGGGCGACGACCGGCGGGTGCTGCCCATGGAGAAGGTAGGTGAACTGCTGGAAGCGCCACCGGAATTCTGCCTGGCCATGTCCTACAATCCCGGTTATCAGTCTGTGCTCAAGGATCTGAAGCAATCCACCCGGCAGCGTTTCGTGGCGCTCGAGTTCGATTACCCCGATACCGCGCTGGAGCAGAAGATTGTGGAGAAGGAATCCGGCATCGATGCGGACATGGCGCGTCAGCTGGTCAAGTTTGCCCAGATGACCCGTAACCTGAAGGGCCAGGGTCTGGATGAAGGCGCATCTACGCGGCTGCTGGTGCATGCCGCCAAGCTCATGGCATCGGACATTGCCCCGGTCGTCGCCTGCCGCAGCGCCATTGCCCAGGCGCTTACGGATGATCCCGACATGCTCTCGGCTGTGAATGAGCTGAGTGCCTCGTTGTTTTGACCCGTATCGCGCACCGGAATACCCGGATCCGGTGCGTGATACGGGTCAATCGCTGATCTCACCAGTCGGTGTTGGTTTCGTAGCCCAGCCCGACAAGTATGTCGCCGATGACATCCTTGAATCGGGATTTGTTTTCAGGAGTGAATTTCTCTTTCCAGCGGCCAATACCGCCCCTGCGGAAGGTGCGTGTGCCCCCAAAAACATCACTGCGGATTTCTTCCGCGGGCAATGCCTGTTTGCCTGCAAAATCAAGAATCCGGCGGATGTTCTGCAGCTGTATCTCTTCTGAACCGCCGCCCTCCGGGCCAACCAGGTCTTCGAAGCGCAGAAACAGCACTCCTTTCACTTCCTTCCAGGGCAGGAATGCCTGCCAGGCCTGTTGCCAGCCACGTTCTTCCGTGGGGCGTACTTTTGGCGCATGAATGGGAGAGTAACCCTTGATTGCTTGCCTGAGGCATTTGTTCCAGGATGTGCCCCGATATTGCGGGTGTTCGTGCTTTATCAGGTATTCAGCAAGAGAAACCACCACGTCACGGGGATCGCGAACCAGGGCAATCGTTTGTATCTCTTCCTGTTGCAGGAGATCCGCAAGCGCATCACTGTGGGTGCAATGACCATTGAATACATGAAGAGGCGGAATGCTTCTCAATACTTCGCGAAGCAGAAGATCATGCATGGGTTTGGGTTGCAGCGCGCCAATCTCCACGGCAGGACCCAACGTGGACTTGTATTTTCTGTTCCAGCTGATGACAGCCTGATCGGCATGGTAGGCTGCCAGTGTAAACGGGTGCTGCTGCATACCGGCGAGGTGCATGATTTTCTTGGCCAGGTGGGTCCCGGTTTTGGGCAGGCCGTTGATCAAAAAGCGTTTCCCCGGAGGAGAAGTGATGGCCAGTGGCTTTTCGTGTTTGGAAAACAGCATGAGTGGCGACGCTATTTGAATGTGAATTCTTTGAGTTCGTAGTGTAGCATCAAGATGCTGAGGGAAGGCCTTTGCAAAAGGCTGAAGTATCTTTGAAAGAGGCTGAATTTTCATGCAAAAACATATCGCCGTTCAGGAGGGATCATTTGATCCTGCCGGGGAAGAACGCCTGCTGCGCGAGGGCAATCCCCGCATCGGTGCGGTGGTGACTTTCCTGGGGCTGATGCGGGACATCAACGACGACGACAAGATCAGCACCATGACCCTGGAGCATTATCCGGGCATGACTGAAAAGGCGCTGGACGCCATCGTGGAGGAAGCGGCTGAACGCTGGGATCTGGAAGGCATACGGGTTATCCATCGCGTGGGTGAGTTGCTGCCGGAAGACCCCATCGTGATGGTGATGGTGGGAAGCAGACACCGGGGCGAAGCCTTTCGCGCCTGTGAGTTCGTCATCGATTATCTGAAGACCCGGGCGCCTTTCTGGAAGAAGGAACAGACTGCCAAGGGTGAGCGCTGGGTGGATGCCCGCCACAGCGACAAGGACGCTGAAGCAAAATGGTAAGCGCTTTTTCGGCTGCTTTGTAGTAGCGTAGATACAGTCGAACAATACTTTAACTATCTTTAATCGGAGGGAAACGATGGCTATCGATGCAATGAAAATTCTGGGCAGTCTGCTCAACAGCGGCGCACTTTCAAAGGGTTCCGGTTCCAATATTCTGGGCTCTGTGCTCGGCTCGGTACTGGGCGGCAGCGGTCAGCAGCGAGGCGGTTCCGGCGGTGGAATCGGCGATTTGCTCGGTGGCCTGCTGGGTGGTGGCGGTTCTTCCCCATCCTCCACAGGCGGTATGGCTGATATTCTTGGTGGCCTGCTGGGAGGCGGTGGAAGTGGTGGCAGCTCGGCCGGTGGTTTGGGTGACATCATCGGTGCTGCCATGAAACAGTTCGGCGCTGCACCTCCGGGCATGGGCCTGACGGATATCGAGCCCAATATCGAACCCGAGCAGGCCAATGAACAGGCCACCATCATGATCCGGGCCATGATCCTTGCAGCCAAGGCGGATGGCCGGGTGGATGACGAGGAGCAGCGGCACATCATAGAGGGCCTGGGCGAGGACATCACGCCGGAGGAAGTGGCTTTCGTACAGGACGAACTTGCGGCTCCTGTGGATGTTGATGCGTTCGTGCGCAGCGTACCCAGGGGGCTGGAAGCCCAGGTCTACCTGGCATCCCTCATGGCCATCGATCTGGATACAAACCCGGAAGCCCAGTACCTGCACCAGCTGGCCCAGGGTATGGGGCTGAAACCTGACGAAGTGAATCAGCTGCATGAGCAGTTGCAGGTGCCGAAGCTGTATTCCTGAGCGGGCTTTCAGTGCCGCCTGGATTGCAGCGCCAGGCAGATTCAGTAACAGGCCAGGGCCGGCTTTGTGTTGCACAATGCCGGCCCTGGCCTTTTGCTTAAGCGTTTTGGCCGACATGTTTCCCCGGCAAACGCTTTGTGGAAACCATGGTCCGCAAATTGTTGCATCTATCTAATGACGGTAAAGGCGCCATCGAGTCCTTTGCACTGGCCTGAATTGAACACGAAAACACCCGTAATAGTGGTCAGTGTCTCTGTTGCTACAAAGGTGATGTGCACTGCCGAACCATCCTTCATGACGACTTCGCTCGACAGGTCATCCAGGCTCGTGATCGGTGAGGTTTGCCGGGATTTTTCCGAGCATCCGGTGTTGGTGATGGTGATCTGGGTCGGTTGCAGGGTTTCTCCTCTTCCTGGTATCTGAACCTTTTCCATGTTCATATCGAATGTGCCACCGGCGGAGCGTGCGGATTGCCAGGTGCCGGACCATTTGCCCACGGTGGCGTGAAAGACGTCATCGAGTGAATATTCCAGATCCCGGACATTGGATATTGCATACCCCTGTATGCTTTCCTGCCACAGTAAGGTTGCTTTTTTGCCGAGCTCCGGAACAGAGATATCCACCCAGGATGCCATCCCTCTGACGTAATTTGGATCCAAGTAATCCACGCTGAATGTTGCCCGGTCAAATTCGACGCCATCGGCCAGAGCTCTTACCGTATGTATTCCGGCGCCAAAAATATTGAAGGAAAACAACAGACCGAAACCGTTATCGGTATCGCCGCAAACGTTTTTGGTATCGCCGCGTGGTGTTCCGTAAGCTGCTGTTTTTGCGGGACGATCATCAATAATGAGTTCGATTTTTTCTGCATCGCAGTACCATCCGGAAAAGACCCCTATGCCACTTTGAAAGGAATTGTCCCGGGGATTTTCCAATGCGCCTTCCGCAAAGGCCGAACTGGCCAACAGGAATGCAGGAATCGCACAGAGTGTGCTGAGTATTGTTGAATGTTTCATTTTACCGCTCCTTGTTGCGCCATGAGTTTATGCAATGGAAAGAGAGTGAATATTTTTTCGGCCGCATTTCAGCTTATGCCGCTTGAGATGGGCATCGAGTTCTTGGGTTGATATCGGGCGAGCATGGAAAAACTTAACCCGCATGTTTCACCAGATCACTCAAATATCCTAAGTTTTCAGATATATTTCAATTGTTTGCATGGAATCAGCTGTGGTTACACTTTGTCCCCCTGACGCGATCCGGTTTTTCCCGGGATCTTTCCGCCCGGTTCGCCCGAACGGTTTGCAAGTCGATGAATCACATCGGCTTTTGTCCGTTCGAACAATCCGGACAGAAATCTCTTCGGGAAAATTCCGGATTCCGGTGAAACATGCGGGTTAAGGATTGCCGTTGATACGAGTGATCAACAACGGTATAGCAAAAGATGGATGAGGCTATGGGAAGCTTTCAGATCAGTTCGATAGAGGCCGCTCCTGTTGATTTCAGGATATCTACCGCCACCTCGCAATGCTCGTTCTGTTCTTCAACGGGGCCGGGATCGTCGGCGCAACTGCAACCGGCGATGATGCCGGTGTAGAACAGACCGGCCCTGATGAGAATCTGCCCGGCATCATCCCCGACGCTCAGCAGCACAACCTGAAGCCTGTCATCCAGGGCAACGCTGCTGGAAGACAGGCCCTGTTGCAGGGGCAGTCCATTGAGTCCCAGGCTTTTCAGCTCTTCTTTCAGAACGCTTTCAAATGCCCCGGTGCCCCAGGCCTGGGCTGCATCCGTCAAAAGTATCATCCATTCTCTCCCCGCCAATAAAAAACGCTCCCGAAGGAGCGTTTTTCTCAGCATGACAGCAACAGCTTACAGGCTGTAGTACATGTCGAATTCCACCGGATGGGTGGTCATGCGCAGGCGCGTGACTTCTTCCATTTTCAGGTCGATGTAGGCATCGATGAGATCATCGGTGAATACGCCGCCAGCGGTAAGGAATGCGCGATCCACGTCCAGTGACTCCAGCGCCTGATCCAGGCTGTGGCAGACCGTGGGGATGGCTGCTGCTTCTTCTGCTGGCAGGTCATACAGGTCCTTGTCCATGGCGTCGCCGGGATGGATCTTGTTCTGGATGCCGTCCAGGCCCGCCATCATCATGGCAGCAAATGCCAGGTAGGAGTTGGCGGTGGGATCAGGGAAGCGTACTTCGATGCGGCGACCCTTGGGGCTGGGTACCCAGGGAATACGGATGGAAGCGGAGCGGTTGCGGGCAGAGTAGGCCAGCATTACCGGTGCTTCGAAGCCGGGTACCAGGCGTTTGTAGCTGTTGGTGGAGGCGTTGGTGAAGGCGTTCAGGGCACGGGCGTGCTTGATGATACCGCCGATGTAGTACAGGGCAGTTTCAGACAGGCCGCCGTACTGATCGCCGGCGAAGATGTTTTCGCCGTCTTTGGCCAGGGACTGGTGCACATGCATACCGGAACCGTTATCGCCTACCAGAGGCTTGGGCATGAAGGTAACGGTCTTGCCGTAGGCGTGGCCCACGTTCTGGATGACGTACTTCATGATCTGGTTCTGGTCGGCGCGCTTCACCAGGGTATCGAACATGGTGCCGATTTCGCACTGGCCGGCGGTAGCCACTTCGTGGTGATGCACCTCTACGGGTACACCCATATCTTCCAGTGCCAGGCACATGGCGGCACGCAGGTCGTGCAGGGAATCGACAGGAGGTACGGGGAAGTAGCCGCCTTTCAGACCGGGACGGTGACCGATGTTGCCGTCTTCATAAACACGCTCGGAGTTCCACTCGGCTTCTTCGGAATCGATCTTGTAGAAAGAGCCGGACATGTCAGAGCCCCAGCGCACGTCGTCGAGGATGAAGAACTCGGGCTCGGGGCCGAAATAGGCCGTGTCGGCGATGCCGGTGGATTTCAGATAGGCTTCCGCGCGCTTGGCGACGGAGCGGGGATCACGCTCGTAACCTTCCATGGTGGAGGGCTCGAGGATGTCGCAG
>DRLF01000159.1 GCA_011051425.1 Thiolapillus brandeum
ACCCGTTTTCTCAGGCAGGCAAAGCTTGAGCTGGGGCTGGACAACGTACAGGTCGAACAGGTGCGGGTTGAGCAGTATCACCCCCCACGGCTGTTCGACACCATCACTTCCCGCGCTTTTGCCTCACTGCCGGACATGGTCGAACTCACCCGTCATCTGCTGGCTCCCGGGGGATGCTGGCTGGCGATGAAGGGTGCGGTTCCCGGAGATGAGCTCGATGCGCTTTCAGGTGAAATTAACTATGAAATACATGAGCTTGCCGTCCCGGGTGAGGATGCCCGGCGCCACGGTATCCTGATCTGCCCTTCTTTGACGGGCAAAATGTGAGAATTTTCCTACAAACACTCGGGGTGTTTGTCCATAGGCAGCCTTCCTGATCCTGTCTATAGTCATACCGTAGTTTCAGATTCAGTTGCGGGAGTGATTCGAGATGGTCAGGCAAAGCAGTGACGCGATACGGGGAAAGGATCAGCCAATGCTGCGTGAGCGGCGCATGTTCAGGCTGTTGCTGCAAAGCAACCCCAACTATTTCGGCAACGCCGCTTTCAGCCATTTGCCCGCCAGATCCCCCGTAAGCTGCAACACTTATTATGAGGCGCTTTCCTGTCTGGGTTACAGCCCCGAGAAGCGTCAGCTGGCCGCCGTCATCAGCCTTTTCCGTTCCAGCGGTTATGGCGCGGGGACGCGTATCAGCAGTGCGCCGGAATACGTGCGCTTCTATTTTTCTTTTGACGGAGGGCAGAGCTGGGAGGATCAGGGTTGTACCAGCGTGGAAGTGCGCAATGCTGTTGCGCTCAGCGACCGGCAATATGCCGTTTCCCTGGTGCTGCCGGAAGATGCTGCGTCCTTTCCTGGCGGCAGCGCCCGGCTCAGGGCCATACTGTCCTGGAATGATGCGCCCCCCGCCGGATCACCGGACTGGCAACCGGTTTTTGGCGGAATCATGGAGACCACCGTCTGTATGAGTGCCCAGTCGCCGGCACCCACAGTACAGAAGCCGACGCGGGTTACCGACGAGGTGCTGTGTGGCATCGGTCTGGTACAGGATGAGCTGCTGGTGGCGGTCGTGCATGTGGAAGGTCCGGGGCATCTTTCCGAGCACCATCATGTCACTTTCTGGGCAGATACTGACGGAAACAGCACCTTCGGGAAGCACCTGGGGACGGCGGACATGGCGCTGTCCTCCCTGGGAAGTATACCGCGTGAAGGTGTGGATTATGTCCTGCAGCTGCCCGTCGATCTCGATGCCTACCGTCTCGATTGTGCCGAAAACAGCCGGACATTGCGCGTGAGGGCCATTCTTTCCAGAAGCAGATCGGGTGCACGCAGCAAATTCCAGTGCGTTCCCACAGAACGGGGCTGCAGGGATGCCAGTCTTACGATTGCACCGCGGGTAAATGCGGCAGCAGGGACGATTGCGCTGGTGGGCGGCTTGCCGGCAGTCACCGCGGTTCCTCAGGAGCTTTTCCTGCGGGACATGAAACCGGCATCCGAAGGTTTCCTTGTCCAGGGCGTACCCTTGCTCAGGCACAGCTATGTGGTGGAGGTCAGTGGTGACGGCGTGCACTGGCGCCCGCTGCTGGATGAGGTGAAGGTCAGGAATGCCCAAGGTGTTATCCGCCATCACCGGCCGGATCCCGACACCGGTCTCTTCGCCTACCTGCCGGTGGAGCAGAACGTGACAGGTGTGCTGGCATGCTGGGATGCTGAGGGTGTGGGAAAATGGCGGGTGCGCTTGCGGAACTTCTTCGGCGCCATGCCCTTGCCGGACAGTGATGTTGTGGCTGTCCATCTGGAGGAAAGGCCGCCTATCGGGAGTGAACAGGGTACCCCAGCCATGCTGCGCAACGGGATGCTTTCCGCCAGCCGGTCAGAGATGGCGGCGCCGCTGGATATGGGCTGGAATCATCCTCCGCTCAGAGCCTGACAGGGAGCGCCGCAGGGTCCCGTCATCTAAATCTTGGCTGGGGTGGTATCTGATCGGAAAAACACCGTAAATACATCCATGTAGACTCCGCGTCGGCATCCCTGCCTCCGAGGTTTTCCGATCAGACACCACCCCCGCCTTATCAATAACTTAGGAACTTAGATGACGTGGTTCTGGAGAGCGCCGCCGCCTTTCTACCACCTTGCCGCTCAGGCTGGTAAACTGACGCCTTTCCATTCAGGATCATGGGCATTACATGGTGCGGATCATCAGTATCGCCAACCAGAAGGGCGGGGTTGGCAAAACGACGACAGCGGTGAATCTCGCTTCTGCATTGGCGGGGGTGCGCAAGCGTGTGCTGCTGGTGGATCTGGATCCGCAGGGAAACGCCACCATGGGCTGCGGTGTGGACAAACATGAGCTGGAGCTGTCCGCCTGTGACGTGCTGCTGGAGAACACACCTGTGCGAGGCGTGTTGCGGCGCAGCGTGGCAGACCAGTTTGATGTGCTGCCATCCAATACCGATCTGACGGCTGCGGAAGTCGGCCTGACGAATCATCCCATGAAAGAGCGCCGCCTGGCGCTTTCGCTCAAGCCCATTCA
>DRLF01000160.1 GCA_011051425.1 Thiolapillus brandeum
AAGAGCAAATACCTGATAGATGGGCGTCTCGAAGATGTTCTGGCGCTAATTCAGGTATTGGCGCTCGACAAAGACTCACACCGTAGTGAGGAGGGGCTCAAGTCAGAATTGCCAGCAAGGCCAAACTCCTCGGAAAGTTGGTTAAGACTCGCTAAAGAACATCAGGAATTCTTTCGGGTTGTAGAGGGCAAAAAACATCCCATTTCGCTAGTAACACGCCATGTCTCCGAGGAATCCGGAGAGAGAAGACCACCCATATCGCCAGAACATACACAGGCATTGTTGAATTCAGCAATTGAGTTACATGATCGCCAAATTCGAAGGAGTCAGCGATGGACGGTATTGATACCAATATGGGTAGCCGTCATAGGCGGAGCTTTCGCAGTAATCAAGGCGCTAGCATGCAACGGCACATAACGAATAAGGTTAGATTGTGTGAGGCACGAACCACAATCTGAACCGTTTGTTGGACAAGCCCGGCTCGAATGGCATGGAGGTTATAGAAAATATCTTTTACGTACTGCCCGGCCTATCGCCCCTTGAACGACGGACTGACGCAGAGGCTGGAGTATTTTGTTTTCATCTTGGCCGTTGAGGACAGCAAAGGGAGGAATGCAAGTCATTATCCCGATATTTGAGGCGAACGCCTCCCTCAGCCAAAAATCCCAGCTGCTTGCAGGCGCAGGAACGGGCAGGTTCACATCACACCACCTGTCATGATCTCTGAGGACTGGGGGAGGAGCGAAGGAATTGATCTTGGCGGAATTCGGGTTCGGACGATAATCATTTGAGCACCGCAACAGGGACAGGTCAGTTTCGGCCTGACCTTCAGCCAAGCCAGCGCCCGGTTGGGATCGATTCCCGTCAGATATTGCAGCAAACCGATCAGCCGCTTGCTATTGGGATGCAGGAAGCCGAAATTCCTGGCCCGCCGGAACCCTTTGGGCAGGACGTGCTGCAGGACCAGCCAGAGGAATTGGGTGGCTGAGACCGTCCTGCGTTCCCATTGATCGGATTGGGCATTCCGATACCGGAAAGTGACCTGACCGTTTTCACAGGCCAGGATGTCCTGTTCCCGGATCACGCCCCGATAGAGATAGCGGCCGAGATAGACCAGCGCCTTCTCACCGGAGCCGACCGACTTGCAGTCCACCACCCACTGCTGGGGACAATGGGTCGGTAGGGTCAAACCTTTGCGGACCAGGGTGTCGAGCATTTTGGCCCGGAACACCTTGGCCAGTGCCTCTTGATTGAACAGATAGCCCTGTTTGGTACGCCAGTGTTGTTTCTCGGCATCCACAGCAGCGGCGGGCACCACCCAATGCACATGGGGATGATAATCCAGACGCCTGGAGTGCGTATGGAGTACCGAGACGGCCCCTGCCGATCCCTTGAGTCTGGAATCATTTTGGGTGAAGGTCCGGAGGGTTTCCCAGCCACACTGGATCATGGCTTGATACACCCCCTTCTGATGCCGGAAGGCCACCGATCGCAGTTCAGCCGGCAAAGTGAAAGTAACCAGGAAGTACTCGGCCGGCACCTGTTTTTTGAGCTGTCTTTGCAGCCACTGTTCGCTCTCGTGATGCTGGCAATGGGGGCAGTGGCGGTGACCACAGGAATGCGGCACCCGAATCTGCCGGTCACATTCTGAGCATTGTGCCTGCATCTGCAGGCTGAGGGAATTGCGGCAGCGTTTCATGGTCTCCAGCGCCTTGAGGTGGGAAGGCAGAAGGTGGCCTTCGTACTGGGCCAGGAAATCGTCCTCGAAGGACTCGATGATATCTGAGAGCCGGATCATCGGACCGTCCCCCAGTCCAGCTCGAAGTCATTCATCAGCTGGTTGATCAACTCAGAGGCATTTTGGTCGGTATGGGAGGTCAGATGGGTATAACGGGCGGTGGTCAAAATAGAATGATGACCGAGGATCTTCTGTACCTCGAGCAGATCAACGCCGGCCTCGATCAGATGAGTGGCATAACTGTGGCGCAAGCTGTGGGGGGTAATCTTTTTTTTATCCCGCAGCTGTATACCACCTTGCGCAGGGCGACCTGCACCCCACCGCGATCCAGGGGCGAGGAGGCAAAATGTGCTGCCTTCCATCCCCCCTGTCGACTGGGGAACATCAGCCAGGGATGGCGATGCAGTTGCCAGAAGCGGCGCAGCACGGCTAGCGTCCGGTCCGGCAACGGCACAAAGCGGTCCTTGTTGCCCTTGGCATCCCGGATATGCACTCTGCGCCGCCCGGCATCGATGTCGCCCACCTCCAGACGCAACCCCTCACCAATCCGCAGCCCCAGACTGTAAAGGGTAAAGAAGAATACCCGGTAACTGGCCACGCGGGTTGCCTTGAAAAGTCGGGCGGCTTCCTCCACGGTGACGATGTCCGGCAGCCGCTGACTTTTGGGCGGCTTGATCAGATCCAGATGCACCCAGGGTCGGTGCAGCACATGGGTATAGTAGAACTTGAGTCCATACAGATCGAGCTTGACCGCACTCCAGGAGTGCGACTCCAACAGGTCCGAGAAGTAATCGGTCAGCTGCGCCGCTGTCAGATCGTCGATTTGGTGATCGAAATAAGCACCGATCCGCCGGATGGCGCGGGCATAGGCATCAATGGTCTTGGGCTGTAGTCCCTTCAGTTTGAGATGCTTGAGATGGGTCTCATAATTGCGCTTGAAGTGCGCTTCAGATTCTGCTGTCATGATCATGTAACCTCACCAATCATTGGCTGATGATCCCTCGTAAGAGGGCGTGTGAGGTTACATTCTACGAATTACCGGACGAAGCCGCTTCTGCCGCGAAGCGGCTTCGTCCAACAAGCCCTTCCATCCGACGCGGTACCCGCGCGGCTGAAGGGCGACGTTAGCGCGCCGCGCAAAGCGTGGCGCATCTGGCCGGGTGCAAGTCCCGGCATGGAAAGGGTTAACCACCCACCATTACCGAGTGTTGCGCCTCTGGCGGAGCGGTGTTTTCGGGAGGGAATCTGGAGC
>DRLF01000161.1 GCA_011051425.1 Thiolapillus brandeum
ACTGACAAGGAGCCTGCCATGGCCCGGAAAGACAAGAAACAAAAGAAGGATGCAAAGAAGAAGGCTGCTGCAAAGGACGTACAGAAGAAGCTGCTTGAAAAACTGAAGAAAGCTATCAAGAAGGCCAAGAAGGCAGCCGCGGCGGCCGAGGAGGCGGCAAGGGATGTGAGCAAGGTGCTGGAAAAGGCCCATGCGGCCGCCAAGGACGCCAAGGCGCAGTCTGCCAAGGTGCAGGCAGAGAACAAGGATATTCAGAAGCAGCTCAAGGCCAAGCTCAAGTATTCCGAGAAACAGGCGAAGAAGGCGGCGGCCAAGGCCAAGGCCAGGCGCAATGCCGCACGCCTCAAGGAGAAAGCCAGAAAGGCGGCCCAGGAAGCCAAAAAGGCCGAGAAAAAGAAAAAAGCCAAGGCATTGAAGGAGATGGGGAAAAAAGCCTTCGGGGATGCTGCGACAAAGCATGCGGGGAAAGGGGGAAAGCCCCTGAAGAGGCTGTCCGGGAAAAAAAGCAGGGCGAAACTGAGTCCAGGCAAGGTGAAGGGCAAACGCGGAAAGAAAAAACGTTGAGAATGTTCCGGCAGTGGAACGCCCAGTCTGTCAGCTTGTTTTCCGCTGTTTGCATCAATCGTGCTGCTGTTTCCGTGTCTTGAGACTAGCCTGGGGTTGCGCGACCCTGTAGAACAGAGGGCTTTTTTTCAGGGGGGCTTTATTACTGAAGATTGTCCGGTGTTTCTGGCACATGAAGGTGGCATTCGCAGTCAAGAATCCAGGCGCCTTTTTCCTTGCGCAGTAGTTCCGTTGCCGGTACCGGCTTCTGGAACAGGTAGCCTTGTCCGATGTCGCAACCCAGTTCGCGGGCCAGATCAGCCTGTTGCCGCGTTTCCACGCCTTCCGCCAGGACTTCCAGTCCCAGGGCGTGACCCACGGCTATAATCGCCTCCATGATGGAACGGTCATTCCTGTCATTTGGTGCGCCTGAAATAAACTCCCGATCGATTTTCAGGACATCCACGGGAAAACGTTTCAGGTAACTCAGAGATGAATAGCCGGTGCCGAAATCATCCAGTGAGATCTTTGTTCCCCGGCGGTGCAGCCGTTCCAGGCCTTTCAATGTGCTGTCGCTGGCTTCGATGAGGACCTGTTCCGTAAGTTCGATTCCCAGGCCTCCATGATCCTGCCCGTACCGTTGCAGGGTGTTTTCGATGAGTGTGAAGATGTCGTGGTTGAAGAACTGGCGTCCGGAGAGATTGATGTCGATGCGGATGTCTATGCCCAGATCCAGCCAAGCCTGGCGTTGCCTGCAGGCTTCCTCGATGACCCACTCGCCGATTCTGTTGATCAGCTCGGAACGTTCAGCGATTGGCAGGAAGTCCTGGGGAGGAACCGCTCCCAGTGATGGGGAGTTCCAGCGAATCAGCGCTTCGCAACTGGTGACGGCACCAGCGTCCAGTTGTACCTGTGGCTGGTAATGCAGTTCGAATTCTCCTTGCCGCAGCGCCTGGTGCAGCTGGTTTTCAAGTTTCTGCCTGTGGTGCAGCTCGTCATTCATGCTCTGCTTGTAGAATCGGCTACAGTTTCGGCCATTTTCCTTGGCCCTGTACATTGCCATATCGGCGTTCTTCAACAGGTTCGTCTTGTTTTCACCATCGTCGGGATAAAGTGCAATCCCTACGCTGGAAGTTACGTAGATTTCCTGACCATCGAGCCGGAAGGGCTTTGAGAAGGTATCGATGATCTTTTCTGCCACGGTTTTCACCGCACTGGTTTCGTCCACTCGGGGCAATATCAGGACAAACTCGTCACCGCCAAAGCGGGCCAGCATCTCGTATTCGCGCAGTCTGGCGCCCATTCGTGAGGCAGCCATGCGCAGCAATTCGTCGCCCTGCTCGTGTCCCAGCGAGTCATTAATCATCTTGAAGTTGTCAATGTCTATGAACAGGATGGCCAGCCGGTGCTTGTATCTGCTGGCTTCCTTGATGCGGTGCTGCAGTTCTTGGTTCATCAGTACCCGATTGGGCAGGCCGGTCAGCAAATCTATGGTGGCGAGATGCTGTAGCTGTTGCTGTATGCGTTTTTGCTCAGACAGATCAATGTCCACGCAAAACATTTCCAGCCTGTCTCCTTCTCCCCGGAGCAGGACATGACTCGAATAGACGGGAACTTTTCTTCCGTCCTTGCCCTGCAGCTCCAGTTCACCTGGCGGCACGGGCACGCCTTCCTGCATCCAGGCATCGATGGCCTGGGACACGCCCTCACGCATGGGTTGGGGGATTATGAGGTCTTCGATACGCTGCCCTGTTGCCTCTTGCCTGGTGTAGCCATACAGGACCTCGCTGGACCGGTTCCAGTAGATGACCTTGTGCTCCTGGTCATAGCCCTGAACAGCGATATTGGGGAGTGCGTCGATGAGTTGCTTGAAACGTTGTTCCGAGTCCCGAATTCTTTGCTCGGCGCGTTGTCGCTGTTTCTGTTCGCGGGACAGATGTACCGCACGTCCAATGGAATCCGCGACGTCCTGGAGAATATGTGCTTCATCCCTGGAGAAACCATCAGGGTTGTCCGTATACACAACCAGGCAGCCAAAGGGTGCGTCCACGGCAGCCTTGAGTGGAAGTCCCAGCACGGAATGTATGCCAGAAAGCCTGGCTCTTTCTTTCCACGGAGCAAAGGTGGGATCACTCTGGGTGTTTTCGATGAGAATGGAGTGATCCTCCAGGATACAGCGGCCAGCCGGACCACCAGCATCCGGGCTGCCGGGCTCCAGGGAAACGCGGAACCCGGAGCTCAGGTAAGGAGGATCACAACGGTCTGACTGGAAGGCAACGTGCAGCCTGCTGTCGCCTGGACTAGTCAGGCCCACCCAGGCCACAGGATAGTCGTCATGGCGCGTAATGCGTTCACAGCTTTTCCGCAGCAACTCCTCCAGGGTTCTGGCATGGAGAAGCACCTGGTTGACGTCTGATACCAGGCGAAGGATGGCGGATAGGCGACGTTCCCGGTAATAGAGCTGCTCCAGGTTGCCCGCCTGGGCCAGGTGCCGCAGTCGATCGGTTTCTTTCATGGGCGTGGAAACCCCGAGTTGCGAGTGCAGTTGTTCGGCATCGGCAAGCTACCCAATTGTTGTTCGTGTGTGTCGTTCACCTGAAGCTGACGGTCTGCTTGTGCCAGCACTGACTACCAGGGAATCTCTGGACATATCCGGATGAAGCATCGCGGGATGCGGAACATTCCGGTACAAGGAAAAAATAACACCTGATGCCCCGGGGCAGCTTTGTTCACGCACCTCATCCGCATCTATATGAGCGACGTCCTAGTCGGGTATTCTGGACCAAAGATGCGAGTTCACGACCTATTCAGAGATTCCCAGTTCATTAGGCGGCCAATACGGAATGAACTTAAGGAACCTTTGGTCGTACCGTAATGAATCAGGTGGCGATTCCGTCGCTGTCAGGTCTGCCATGAAGAACAAGCGGATTGCTCGGTGGGCTGAATCCTTGGGAGGAAAAAGCCTGTCTCGCCAGTCATGCTGGAGGCAAGTATAATGCGCGGATGTTCTATCCTCTTTCAGTGTGGATCGGCCTGCGCTACACCCGGGCGGAGCGCCGCAACCACTTTATTTCATTTATTTCCTTCATCTCCACCATGGGTATCACCCTGGGGGTGATCGTGCTCATCACCGTGTTGTCCGTGATGAACGGTTTTCACAAGGAGGTGCGGGAGCGCATTCTGGGCATGGCTTCTCACGCGGATATCAATGCCGTGGAGGGCGGAGGGCTGAAGGACTGGCAGCAGGCCCTGGAGAAGGCGAAACAGCATCCCCGGGTAATCGGCGCCGCGCCCTATGTGGAAACCATGTCCATGCTCATGCATGGCGGGCAGGTCAGCGGTGCCCTGATCCGGGGTGTGCGCAGTGAGCTAGAATCCCAGGTGGTGGATGTGGGGGCGCACATGCAGACCGGTTCCCTGGACGATCTGCAGCCGGGGAGTTTCAATATCATTCTGGGCAGGGAGTTGGCCTTTGCCCTGCGGGTAAGCGTGGGAGACAAGGTGACCATGCTGGTGCCCAGGTTCACTTCCACGCCGGCAGGGTCCGTGCCGCGCATGAAGCGTTTCACCGTCAGCGGTATTTTCAGCGTGGGCATGGGCGAATATGACCGGGGCGTGGCCATGGTGAACATGAAGGATCTGGCGACACTGCTGCGCTTGGGTGACGCCGTTTCCGGCATCCGGCTCAAGCTGGATGATCTCTATCAGGCTCGCCAGGTGTCCCGGGAACTGGCCCTGGCCTTCAATGGCTATTTTCGCGTGACCGACTGGACGGAT
>DRLF01000162.1 GCA_011051425.1 Thiolapillus brandeum
CCACCCCCGCCGATATGGCCGATATCCACCTTCTCGCCGAGAAAATCACTGAGCTTGTCGGCCACGGCCTGCAGAAGATGATTTCCCACTTCGATGCCGCGCGCTTCATTGATCTTGGAAAAATAGTCGATATCCAGATACACAACGGCCAGCGACTTGCCATTCATGGCAGCTCTGGCGAGCGCATTCCTGAGACGCTTTACGATCAGATCCTGATTCGGAAGGTCGGTAAGCACATTGTGCGTTTCCCTGTGGGTGACTTCGCTGGCCAGTGCATGCTCCTTGGTGACATCACTCAGCACCATCACCGTTGTCCGTCTGTCACCGTTCCCCCCGGGTACGGTACTGAGAGCCACACTGACCTGATATTCGTCACCCTGTGAATTCTTCAGCGCCAGCACATGATGGAAGTCGGCATGTTCACCGGCCAGATAGTGCTGCAGGGAGAAACGCCGGCCATTGTCTGAATACACCAGGCGAAACACATCATCCACCTCTTTTCCCTCGGCTTCCACAGACGACATTCCGGAGAGCTTTTCCGCCATGGGATTGAATTTGAGGATATGCCCGCGCTCATCGAGGCGAATGACTGCTTCACCGATGGCCGTCAGCGCCGTTTGTGAAAGCCGTCTTTCCTCGAACAGCACGCGCAGCAGCTTTCTGAGCAGATGCCCATTGGCCGCAAGGAAAAACAGCACAATACTCACCAGCATCACAACAGGCGGATACCAGTAACCGAACCCCGAAAGCAGCAGGTAGTCCATGCCAAGCACGATGAGCAGCAGCAGACTGATGCCATAGACCCATCCCCAGCCCCGGGGACGGTACAACAGCAGCATCAGCAGGATCAGCAGTGCATTGAATATGTACTGCCATTGAACCGAAACGGGAACGATCAGCCGGTCCTGCAGTAACCCGTTCAGAACATAGGCATTGAATTCGACGCCCGATACCGGACGGCCATGGGCCGAGATCGGCGTGGGAATATTGTCCCCCAGGCCGGCAGCGGTGGCGCCGATGAGCACATATTTGTTGTAGAAGCGGTTTGCGGGAATATCACCATTGATGACATCTGCATAAGAGAGCTTGCTGATATCCTTGCCGGAAGCTGGAAACGGTATCAGCACCTGCCGGTGTACCCGCCATACATTGGGTGACGTATCGGTATATACAGGGGTTTTTCCGGAGCGTGGAAAGCCCTTGCTCTCGGGCCAGTCGCCCGCCACGCGGGCCATGGCCAGGGAAAGGGCCGGCCAGACCGGCCTGTCCAGCCCCGCCATGAGGAACGCGGACCTGGCAATGCCGTCTGCTTCCAGCTCGATATGTACATGTCCCAGCGCAGCAGCTGCTTTGCGCAGTTCAGGAAAAGGCAGGCTTTCCCGGAGTTCCGGTCCGGAACTGTAACGCTCGAGCACGACGGGCAAAACCACGCGCCCGTTGTTTCGGACCGACTCGACCAGCTCCCGGTCGTATTGAGGATGCTGCAGATCAGGCTCGGAAAAAATGATATCCATCGCCACCACAGCGGGCTTCCCTTCGGTAATCTTTTCCAGCAGCTCGGCATGAAGTTTGCGGGGCAAAGGCCAGCGGCCCAGTGTGGCCAGAGTCTTGGAATCGATGGTTACAACAACGATGTCATCGAGCACCGGCGTGTTTATCTGTCGGATGAAACTGTCGTAGATCAGGTTGTCCAACTCGGAAAACCACGACTGCCAGGTTGCTGCCATCGCCAGAAGCAGCAGGGCTGCTCCCAGCACCAGCGTTACGCCCCAATCCTTTCGGCGCCTGTCTGCCATTTACAGCGCCAGCAGGATGATGGCTATCGCCGGTATACCGAACAGATACCAGGGTTCAGGCTCCGGGAAAACAGTTTGCGCCGGACTCCATGCACCCGCATAACCGTCATCATCGATCACACGCACACGGAAATGGACAGGCGACGGATACCTGGGCGAAGACCAGCGTGATTCGCTCAATACCTCGTCCACCAGAATCGTCTGGAAACCTTCGTCTTCGGCAATCTGCAGCCGGTAATGCTGTCCCGGCCGACCCGGCTGCCAGTACAGCTGCAGCTTGTCCTTGTCAGCCACAAATCCGACCTCCGGCGCTTCCGGCTCAGGCTTCAGCATGAACTCCTGCACTGCTCCCCAGGGCCCCTGTTCGCCCCCGAACGTCGAAGCCACCCGCCAGTACCAGGTGCCCGGTTGCAGCGACGGCAGTTTGAGACGCGTCTTGCCAAGATTTTTCTCGTCAGCCGCCAATGCCTTGAACTGACGGTCAGACGACAGCTGAAAATGATAACCGCTGACCCGCGGCGGCGTAGACCATTCGAAATTTACGGCGGTGGTGCGCACCGTGCCTCCTGCGGGGGGCATAACCGCCACCGGTGGCAACGGCCGGGCATCCAGCAGGAAGCCAACTTCGCTTTCTTCACCGTCCAGTCCGGCAGCATCGATGGCCCGCACCCTCACGCGGTATTCCCCGTCGGGAAGGGAGCTGGTGCTGAAACGGTGATGCGTCAGCCGCACATCCATCACAGGCACGCTGTTTTCTCCCGGATGGGAAACCAGCACCCGATAGGCTTTGGCGCCCGGCACTCTTGCCCAGCGCAGCTCGAGGGGCAGCCGTCTCATTGTATTGGCGGGAGCAACCAGACTGGGAGCCGGGAGCAGCCGCACAGCCGGCGCTGGCGCAGCTCCCTTGTCCACCACGGTGCCAAACCCGGCGGCGAGCACCAGTTTTCCGGCATCCCCGGTGACATTGACCGTACCCGCTACCACTTCCACCTGGGAACGGGACTGCTCGGCTTCGGGGACCTTCACCCGGAAGCGCGTACCGCGCACGGCGGTATTGGCGGAAGGTGTCCGGATCTCGAAACGTGTACCCTTGGTGGGCACCCTGTTTTCGGTTTTTCCACGCAGAACCCTGATCGTGGTGTCCCCGATGCCTGTATCCGAAAACCTGTTGATACGCAGCAGTTCCACCTCGGTATTGCTGCCCAGCAGTTGCCGCGTGCCGTCAGCAAACTCCAGCAGCACACTGGCGTCATTACCGATTTTCAGAAGGTCGCCGTGCTTCAGCTGCGCCTGCGCGTCCAGGGAATGGCCTGCTTCTCCCGGCCTGACCAGCAACACCTCACCCCTGACATCGACTACCCTGACTGATGCAGGCTCGACCTTCAGCCACTGCAAGGGAATACGCACCTGGGTGCCGGGGGGCATTTGCCGCGGCCGCTTCACATGGTTCAGCCTGACCAGCTTGTTCCAGTAGCTCTGGTCAATGAGAAAACGGTCGGTCAGATCCCAGAGATTGTCCCCCGGCTGGAAGCTGTACAGCCATTCTTCTCCCGCCTCTGCAGCGAAAACCTGTTGCAGGCCGGCGCACAGAATCAGCGCCAGAATTGGCAACCTTCTCGAGCTGCTTGCATTTCCCCTCATTTTCCTTGCCCCGTTTTCGACCCAATCCCCTGCATCATACTTTATTCAGACGCTTCCGAGAAAGGGCGTCAGTCGCGCTGGCGAACCGCTTCGAACAAGCCTACCGCCGTGGCGACAGATACATTCAGGCTTTCAACGGTCCCGCGCATGGGGACGGACAGCAGAAGATCGCATTGCTCCCTGACCAGCCGCCGCATCCCTTTTTC
>DRLF01000163.1 GCA_011051425.1 Thiolapillus brandeum
GATAAAACCGGAAACCTGATTGCGATATTCAACGGTTGCATAGATATGGGATTTGTAATCTTGTTTTTCCGTACCGAGATGCAGTGATACGCCTTTCACAGCTGTATCCAGCGGACAGGTAACCCGCTGTTTTTCCGGTTGATCCGTTGCATCCCCGGCTGTGATAAGCACGGTGCCATCTTTGTCCACAAGGCTGATTCGGGAGTACACGGAAGCCCCTTGCAACTGTTTGCGCTGACGCAAACGTTCCAGTTCATCCCGCACAGCCAGCAGACTGGCACGCAAACCATATTGCATGGACATGCCCAGTGCCCGGTTGGCAAAGAAATTGTCCAGTATGCTGCTTCCGGCCAGCTCTCTGACTTCCCCCTGCTGCTCTGTAATAAAATAACCCACAGCAGCGGCCTGCTTCTCAAGTGCCAAGTGCGCCTGATCATACAGGGACTGCCGTAAATGCTGCTGCCCCACATATACCAGCCCGATCAGCAACGCAATATAGCCCCCCAGCAATATGCCGGCGAACAGGATGGCTCTGCTGCGGTTCAGCTGATCCATGACTGATCAGCGCACATCAGACTGGGCAAAGAAGTCTGAAAAATACCGGAAAACCCCCGGGTAGTATTTTTTTACCAGCAGGTTATACGACCCGTCGCGGCGGATACGCTGCAGGTAGTCATTGAAGGCGGCGCGCAATTCCGGACTGTCTTTGGGAAACGCAACGGCCATGCGCTGCTGTCCGGAAACCGGTCCCACCACTTTGATCTGACCTGGCCAGCGTTCCATGGCAATCAGCGCATCCGGCACATCCAGCAGCGTGCTTTCCGCATCCTGATTGATGATGGCGGGAACCATCTCATTGAGCTTGCGTCCCCTGGGTTGCAGGCGAATATCCGCACCTGTCGCATCCATCTGGTACAGGCCGGGATCAAGACAGGTATTTGGCAGCGCCAGTACAGTGCGACCGGCGAGCATCGCTTTGACCTGCCTGATGTCTTCGGCAATGTCATTCGCCGGGACAATGGGAGAGAGATCGGAATCCGCCCTCGCCACCAGCCACACGCCGGAAGGAAAGGTGGGATCTGAAAAAGCCACGACCTGAGACCGCCAGTCCAGTATAGTCATGCCATTGGCGACCAGATCACCACGCACCGGCGTGGCTTCCAGCAGTTGTGCATCCTTGCCATTGCGCTTCGCATGACGTCCGGTGAGATCACCAAAAACATGCTGCCAATCGGTTTCCACCAGTTCATAACGCACGCCGAGTTCCCTGGCAAATCCGCGGATCAGTTCCACATCCAGGCCATCACCTCTGCCAGTATAGAAATTGGCATACGGAATCGCCAGATGGCGGAGCACGCCGTCCCTGCGGATATCCTGCAGATCCCTGGCATTACCAGCCGGTATCAGTAACACAATGCCGAATAGCGCAACTAACAGATTGATAACACGTATTTTTTTCACAACAACCGGCCCTCTTCCTGACAAAATATTGGACGATCTTCCATAGAATGAAGAGACGCCTTTTCCGTTTGGAGTCAATGAAGCTGTCGGCTGAATGACACAAAGCTTAAGCGACCACAACCTGCGCCCTGGTCGGTTGCCTGCACCGGATACGCAAGCGGCCCTGATTCAGGGCAACGGAAGCGTGTTGTTGGGTCAGCAGACAGGTCGTGGGAGAATCTCCCACGACCTGATCTGTCAGGAGGTCATGTCGGAAAAGAGGCTGTACATGGCCGCAACCACCCCTTCCACATCCCTTTCATCATGGAACAAATGGGTGGAGATACGCAGGGCGTGCTCTTCCGGCCCATCGAGCGTGACATGGAAATCAGTGGTGCGCACGACAAAGCCGTATTCCTCCCGCAACCTGTCACGGAACTGCTTGAGAAGCTCCGCATCGGTACGATCATCGAAAGGATTGAACGCGGTAAGGCCGCTGGATAGCCCGGGTGCATCCGGCGAGTAGATCACCGTGGACTCTCCGAACGCCTGCCTGATCAGCTGTTTGCAGTATGCACTCAGGGACAGCACATAGGCTTCGATGCGATCGCGACCGATTTCATCCCACATATCGCAGGCATCCGCCAGAGCGCGTTTCGCGGGATAGTTGTCGTTACCCACATACTGCAGCTGCAGTTGCAGCCCGAAGAAAGGATATTCCGCGAGGGAACTGTTGATGGGCCAGAAGACTTCTGCCCGGTCTGACCAGTAATCCCGCAGTCTGCCGAGATTGTCACGGACATAGAGAATACCGGTGGCGCCGGGACCGCATTGCCACTTGTGGCCGGATCCGGCATAGAAGTCACAGTCCATGTCGTGAAAATCGAGCTCAATCATACCGATGGCATGGGCACCGTCGATCAGCGTGGGAATGCCATTGGGTACAGCCACTTCCTGGCAGATGCGTTTTACGGGGAGGCGGGCGCCGGTTTTGTAGGTGATATGAGAAAACACGATCATGCGTGTTGCCGGAGACACGGCATTTGCGAAGGCATCCACATAAGCCTGCTCCGTCGCACCCAGCACGGGAATTTCCACCTTTGTCAGGGTAACGC
>DRLF01000164.1 GCA_011051425.1 Thiolapillus brandeum
AGAGCCTTATGATTGAATTTGCCAGACGCACTGGGCTGATATCGGGTGATGTTCCTCCCAGGCGCTACCTCTGGACAGATGCTTTCGCCGTCTGCAATTTTCTCGGACTGTACACGGAAACCGGAGAGGAAAAATATCGGGAACTTGCGTTGCTGCTGGTCGATCAGGTGCACCATATCCTCGGCCGGCATCGTGAAGATGATCAACGCAGTGGCTGGATCAGCGGACTCGGGGAGCAGGAAGGGGAACGTCATCCCACGATCGGCGGCCTGCGCATTGGAAAGGGAATGAATGAGCGAGCCCCTGATGAACCTTATGATCAGAACAGGGAATGGGACAGAGATGGACAGTATTTTCACTATCTGACCAGGTGGATGCATGCACTCAACAGGGTGAGCCGGGTGACCGGTGATCGGAAATACAACCGGTGGGCGATTGAACTGGCGCGATCGGCCCATGCCCGTTTTACCTGGCAGTCACCTTCAGACGGGCGGAAGCGCATGTACTGGAAGATGAGCATCGACTTGAGCCGCCCCCTGGTTTCCTCCATGGGACAGCAGGATCCGCTGGACGGATACCTTGTCTACAATCAGTTGCACAGGTGCCTGCCTGCGGGGGACATGCAAGCTGGTGAATCGGGACTGCAACATGAGATACAGGAAATGGCTGAGCTTTGTGCCGGGAAAAGCTGGGTCACGGATGATGTTCTGGGTGTTGGCGGGTTGTTGGGTGACGCCTGGAAAGTGGCACAGATGTCAGAGAAATGCGGCTTCAGTCATCCCGGATTGCTTGAAAATCTGCTCCAGGCGTCTCTTACAGGGCTGCTCTCTGTTGTACAGAGTGGTGTCCTGGAACTGCCCGCGGTCTATCGTCTGCCGTTTCGGGAATTCGGCCTCTCCATTGGCTTGCAGGCGGTGTCGAGGCTGGCGCAATACGCTGACAGGATATCCAGCCGGGACGGGCATCGACAGGAGTTGCTCCGTCTGGTCGAAATGCTGTCGGCTTTTCAGCCTCTGGTGAAAACCATGGGGGATTTCTGGCAGCTTCCCGCCAACCGTCAGGCAGATACCTGGGAGGAACACCTGGATATCAATTCCGTGATGTATGCCACCAGTTTGTCACCGGATGGTTTCCTCACGGTCTAACAGGCCACTGAAAAACAGTGTTTTTCAGTGGCCTGTGAGTGGCACAAGGAAACCGACAATTGCATTTTTCGGTTTCCTTTGTTGAAAAAGCCATGGATGGATTTTTCAACATCCTGCTAAGGGTGATAGGCAGTTGAACGCTTCAGGAGTAGGATAAATTGCAGGGCATTTCGAACAACAGTGTTTGTGTCACCCGGGTGCAGGCCGGAGCCCATATCTGTCAAGGTATCGTAGGTTCCGGGTTGTGCCGGAATGGCATTTCAAAGGTGCTCTTAAGAGGAATATTGTCGGGGAAGCAGCAATGAAACCAGGTATGAATTTCGATATAAAGGATCCTGCACTGGCCTCCAAAGGTGAGAAGCGCATTGACTGGGCCGCGCAGGAGATGCCTGTCCTGCGCCAGCTTGCGGAACGTTTTTCCAGACAGCGACCCCTCGACGGTCTGCGTGTGAGTGGCTGCCTGCACATCACCACAGAAACCGCAAACCTGGCCTTGGCATTGAAAGCAGCGGGAGCAGAGGTGGTTCTCTGTGCCAGCAACCCCTTGAGCACCCAGGATGATGTGGCCGCTGCACTGGTGGAAATTCATGATATTCCCGTTTTTGCCATGCGGGGAGAATCGAATGAAGTTTATTATCAGCACATAGCAGCGGCAATGGACCATCAGCCGGTTATCACCATGGATGATGGTGCCGATCTGGTGAGTGAGATCCACAAATCCCGCCCCGGGTTGATCGGACAGATGTTGGGAGGCACGGAAGAAACAACCACGGGCGTCATCCGCCTGCGGTCCATGGCCCGTGAAGGCGCGCTGAAGGTGCCGGTGATTGCAGTGAATGATGCCATGACCAAGCATCTTTTCGACAACCGCTATGGCACCGGACAAAGTGCGCTGGACGGTGTGATACGTGCCACCAATATTCTTTTGGCAGGCAAAACGTTCTGCGTGGTGGGTTATGGCTGGTGTGGGCGGGGGATAGCACTTCGTGCCAGCGGTCACGGCGCCCATGTCATCGTAACCGAAGTTGATCCCCTGAGGGCGCTGGAAGCCAGCATGGACGGTTATCGGGTCATGCCCCTGCTGGAAGCCGCTGCCCAGGCAGACTTCATCATCACAGCCACAGGCGACAAGCATGTGATCGACAGGCAGCACATGGAGGTGATGAAAGACGGCTGTGTGCTGGCCAATTCCGGCCACTTCAACGTGGAGATCAATGTTGGAGCGCTGCAAGCCATGGCCGTTACCTGCCACCGGCCCCGGCCGTCGGTGGAAGAATACCGTCTTGCCGACGGACGGCGGCTGCGTCTGCTGGCAGAAGGACGGCTGGTGAATCTGGCCGCTGCCGAAGGACATCCCTCGGCGGTGATGGACATGAGTTTCGCCAATCAGCTTTTGTGTGCGGTGTATCTGGCAGAAAGAGGGCGCGACCTGGAAAAGCGGGTGCATGCTGTACCGGATGAGATCGATGCGGAAGTAGCAACCCTCAAACTGGCGGCCATGGGTATCAGTATTGATGAACTGACTCCCGAGCAAAGCCGTTATCTATCCCCCTGGGAGGAGGGCA
>DRLF01000165.1 GCA_011051425.1 Thiolapillus brandeum
AAGAAGCGGTGCTCATGGGCACTTACTCCCACTGAAGGAATGATCCGTTCTCATGGCCGTAACCAACAGTGAAATCGCGGCCATCTTCAGCCGTATCGGCGACCTTCTCGAAATTCAGGGTGAAAATCCCTTCAGGGTGCGGGCTTATCGCAATGCGGCGCGCATGGTGCGGGGCCTGTCCCGCAGTCTGGCGGAAATGGTCGAACAGGGGGAGGTGCTCGAAGCGCTGCCAACCATCGGCAAGGATCTTGCTGCCAAGATCCGGGAGATCGTCGCCACGGGTTCACTGCGCAAGCTCAAGCAACTCGAAACCACCGTATCTCCGGGACTGGTGGATCTGCTGCAGGTGCCCGGCCTGGGGCCCAAGCGCCTGAAAATCCTGCGTGACTATCTGAATATCCACGATGTCGGGGAACTGGAGAAGGCCGCCCGGCAGGGACTGATGCACCAGTTGCCCGGTTTCGGTGTGAAAACCGAGCAGAATATCCTGCGTGAGCTGAGTGAGTTGCAACAGCGCATCCGCCGCTATCTGTGGGCAGATGTAGAAGAAATCGCTGAACAGTTGCTGGCTTACCTGCGCAAACAGCCTGGCGTGAAAAAGGTTGAAATGGCCGGCAGTTATCGCCGCCGCCGGGAAACCGTGGGTGACCTGGATATCCTGGTCAGCGCCTCGAAAAGCACGAAAGTGATGGATGCCTTTGGCGCTTTCGAAGCGGTGGAGCGAGTGATTTCCAAAGGCCATACCCGATCCACAGTCGTGCTGCGCACGGGATTGCAGGTGGACCTGCGGGTCGTGCCCCAGGTCAGCTTTGGCGCCGCCTGGCACTATTTTACCGGCAGCAAGGCGCACAATATCGCCGTGCGGGTGATGGGCGTGCAACGTGGGCTGAAAGTCAATGAATACGGCATTTTCGACAAACAGGGAAAACGCATCGCCGGGCGCACCGAAAAGGAAATCTACGCTCAGATGGGGTTGCAGTGGATGGAACCGGAGCTGCGCGAGAAGCGGGGAGAACTGGAAGCTGCCGCCACGGGCCGTCTGCCAAAGCTGATCGTTGCAGCCGACCTGCGGGGCGATCTCCATTGCCACACCACCCGCAGCGACGGGCAGGATACCCTGGAAGCCATGGCCCTTGCGGCCAGGGCGCTGGGCCACGACTATCTGGCTATCACGGAGCACAGCCAGCACCTGGGGATTGCACGGGGGCTGGATCACGATGAATTACTGGCTCATTGCGATGCTATCGATGAACTCAACGACAGGCTCGCTGGCATCCGGCTGCTGAAAGGGCTGGAAGCGGATATCCTCGAAGACGGCTCTCTGGACATGCCGGATCACGTGCTGCAACGGCTGGATGTCTGTCTGGGTGCGATTCATTTCGCCTTCGGCCTGTCCGAGAAGAAGCAGACCGAGCGGGTCATCCGTGCCATGGACAATCCGCATTTCAACATCCTGGCCCATCCCACGGCGCGTCTGATCGGCAAGCGCCCTGCATGCCGCCTGGACATGGAAAAAGTCATGGATGCGGCGCTGGAGCGAGGCTGCTTCCTGGAGCTGAATTCACAGCCCCGGCGGCTGGACCTCGATGACATCTACTGTCGCATGGCAAAAGAGCGCGGCCTGAAAGTGGCGATCTCCACGGATGCCCACAGCACCGGCCAGCTTGCCTACCAGCGTTATGGCCTGGCTCAGGCGAGGCGAGGATGGCTGGAGAAGGCGGATGTGCTCAATACCAGAGGGCTGAAAGCACTGCTCAAGGTTTTGAGGCGTTAGGTTCGCATTGCTTGCCTGTGGGTAAAGAGGAGGGCGCGCAAGGCCCTCCCCGGTGTGCGGCGGAATGTGGTGCTCAATTCCTGTCTGCTTCAGCGGTGCCGGATACCTGCCAGGCGCTGGTGTGCAAGTAGCGCCCTTTTTCGCCTTCGGGCTTGTCCTGCTCCACCGGAATACGATGCTGCTGTGCAAAGCGGTCATGGCGAATGCCCGTGACCTGCCACGAAACTTCGGTGTTCGGCAGATTGGTCTTTATCTGAAAGCGGTTGTCCCGGATCTTTTCCGCGATCATGGCTTGCGCGAAACTGCCCATGACCGTCAGTTGGTAGCGAAAATCCCGGTTCAGCGCCTCAAACCAGTCCGGCAACGTCACCCAGGCCTCGCCCTGTCCGTCTGTCACCAGGTTGCCGTTGTAGATATTCATCATGTCCGGGCTTTCCACGAAGCTGTGGTAGAGGTACTTGTTCTCCGGATCCAGCGGATGATCGATCTTGAAGGAGCCCGCACCCTTGCTCAGGGTGCCGAGGATATCAACGTCGCCGAAGACGCGCAGGCCATCGTCGGGTATTTGCGAAACATCGGGATTGGAACCGATCGAAACCCCACCATCGGAGCGAACCCGAAGCTTTGTCTGTCCACCGACCCGCACGCGAAAGGCATCGGTGCTAGCCGGTGCATCAATCTGCACCAGGTCGCCATCCTGGGGATTGGTCACGCCGATGGTGATCTGGCCGTTGTCGTGTAGCAGCAGCTGGGTGCTGCCATCGTTGGTGATCTTCAGCGGGTCGGCGCCATCGGCAGATACGTGCAATTGAGCAGTTGGCGCGTTGGTTCCCACGCCCATGCCGCCTGTGGCCCTTATCAGAAACTGGTTGGGGCCGGTTGAGGTAAAGCCACCACCATCATAGTCCGACCATACAAAAGTGCCTTGATCCCCATCTGTATCGTCGCCTCCTACCTGAGCTGCATCGCGGATTTTGGCG
>DRLF01000166.1 GCA_011051425.1 Thiolapillus brandeum
CAGGGAGGTGCAGGAGCGGCGCATGTCCAGGGATGGACGGTATGCCGCGGGCACAGGGAGGTGCAGGAGCGGCGCATGTCCAGGGATGGACGGTATGCCGCGGGCACAGGGAGGTGCAGGAGCGGCGCATGTCCAGGGATGGACGGTATGCCGCGGGCACAGGGCACTGGAAATGCTCCTGGCATTTCCAGCATTCCCTCCATCCCTGGAGGTCAAGTGCAGGAGCGGCGCATGTCCAGGTGCTGGCAACTGCTCCTGCGTTGCCAGCATTCCCTCCATCCATGGAGGTCATGTGCAGGATTGAGAGGTTTTCCCCGGCTCAGACTCCCGCTTTACCGCCTTCGTCCTCGGTGGGTTTGCGGGTACACGAAAGTTTTTGCAAACCTCACAGAGTACCGGTTGCACCTGAATTTCCGGCATTTCGACGGTCTGTGTTAGGATGATCTTCCCATACCGTTGCCCTCAAGCTGATTCAACAGAGCGTCTTACATGAGTAAACAGAACCTGACCCAGAAGATTTCCGTAGTATTTGCTTTCATTTTCTATATTGCTGCGGTCGTCAGTGTCTCGGCGGTGGCTTATTTTTACATCCAGCACGGTGGCAATCATCCCGCAGTGGCAGCCTGGTCTGCGGCCATCGTGTTTTTCGTGGGTGGTGGCGTGGTCTTGCATGTCATGGGCAAGGCGGACATCCCGGATTTTCGTATCAAGTAGGCACCAGAATTTCTGACTTTTTCCGTTGGTTTTGATCAGCATCAAGCCGGGGAGGAAGTATTTGTGTCATAAAGCGCCATGCCTGAAAGTGCGCTGTTTTCTTCCGTAGTTCTTTCTGACCGGGTCAATACTTTTGGCCAGGACCTGCTGCGCCGCTATGGTGAGCGGGTGCACAAGCTGGCTGTAAATGCCGGTTTCACCTGCCCCAACAGGGATGGCACCAAGGGGCGTGGTGGCTGTACTTTCTGCAACAATGTTTCTTTCAGTCCCAATGCACGCCGTGAGCCGGATGTGCTGGGCCAGTTGGCCTCCGGCCGCAAGGTGCTCGCAAAACGTACCGGCGCCAGGAAATTCCTCGCCTATTTTCAGGCCTATACCAATACTTATGCCGATGTGGATGATCTGGACAGGATGTATCGCCAGGCCTTGTCCCAACCTGATGTGGTGGGCCTGTCGGTGGGCACGCGCCCGGACTGTGTGCCGCCCGCAGTGCTGGACCTGCTGGCGTCCTACCAGGAAGAAGGTCATGAGATCTGGCTGGAACTGGGCCTGCAGTCTGCCTTCGATCAGACCCTGGAACGGGTCAACCGGGGCCATGATTTTGCTGAATACCGGCAGGCTGTCATTGCCGCCCGGGCCCGCGGATTGCAGGTCTGCACCCACCTGATCGTCGGGCTTCCCGGAGAAACTGCGGCCGATTCCCTGCTCAGCCTGGATCGGGTGCTGGATCTGGGGGTGGAAGGCCTGAAAATCCACCCCCTGCATGTGGTGAAAGGAACCCGGCTGGCCAACGACTGGCGGCGGGGTGGGTACGAACCCCTGGTATTCGATGACTATATCGACACGGTGGTGCAGATGGTGGCGCGCACCCCCAGGGAGGTCGTTTTTCACCGCCTGACCGGTACCGCTCCCCAGAACATTCTGCTCGCACCCACGTGGTGCAACTGGAAATGGCGCGTGCTCAACGCCATTACCCGGAAGCTGGTGGAGAAAGGCCTTGAGCAGGGCGCCCTGGCGGCTACCCTGCCTTCCGCTGTTAATTCTGACTAGAGGTTTTTCATGCAACTCGTATGTCCTGCAGGTAACCTGCCGTCACTCAAGGCTGCCATCGATGAAGGCGCCGATGTTGTCTACCTGGGATTCAGGGACGATACCAATGCCCGCAATTTTGCGGGTCTGAACTTCAACGACAAGACCCTGGCCCAGGGACTGGACTATGTGTGCGGCCGGGGCAGGGAGGTCTACGTGGCGCTCAACACCTACCCGCGCCCCCAGGGCTGGAAGCGCTGGCAGGCAGCCGTGGACAGGGCGGCGGAGATGCAGGCCAATGCCCTCATCGCTGCCGACATGGGGGTGCTGGACTATGCGGCAAACCGCTATCCGGATCTTCCTCTGCACCTGTCGGTTCAGGGTTCCGCCACCAACTACGAAGCCCTGACGTTCTACAGGGAACGCTTCGGTATCCGTCGCGCCGTGCTGCCCCGGGTGCTGTCCATGCCCCAGGTGAAGCATGTGGCAGACAACGCCCCGATGGAAATCGAGGTGTTCGGTTTCGGCAGCCTGTGCGTGATGGTGGAAGGGCGCTGCCTTTTGTCGTCCTATGCTGCCGGACAGTCGCCCAATACCCACGGCTGTTGCTCTCCCGCCGGGGAAGTGCGTTATGAAGAGACAGCGACGGGCATGGAGACACGTCTCGGTGGCGTGCTGGTGGACAGGGTGGGCAAGGGCGAGAACGCCGGTTATCCCACCGTGTGCAAGGGCCGCTATGATGCCCTGGACAAGACCTATTACGCCATGGAAGAGCCCACCAGCCTCAATACTCTCGATCTGCTGCCGAAACTGCTGGCTGCCGGCATCGCCGCCATCAAAATCGAAGGCCGCCAGCGCAGCCCGGCCTATGTGCGCCAGGTGACCCGGGTGTGGCGTCAGGCCATCGACAGTTGCCTGAGCGACCCGGCCGGCTTTCAGCCCCGTGGTGAATGGATGCAGCAGCTTGGCGCGGTCTCCGAAGGGCAGCAGACGACTCTGGGTGCCTACCACAGAACCTGGCAATGAGTGACGACAGCATGAAACTATCCCTTGGTCCCGTGCAGTATTACTGGTCCCGGGAGGATCTTCTGGATTTCTACCGGCAGGTGGCGGACATGCCCGTGGATTTGGTTTACCTGGGCGAAACCGTCTGCTCCAAGCGTCGCCTGTTCCGTTTCGACGACTGGATGGACACCGCCCGCATGCTGCGGGATGCCGGCAAGGAAGTGGTGCTTTCCACCCTGGCGCTGCTGGAGGCCGAATCCGAGCTCAAGACTCTGCGGCGCATCTGCGCCAACGGTGAATTCCTGGTGGAAGCCAACGACATGGCGGCGGTACAGTTGCTGTCGGCGGCAGGCCTGCCCTTTGTGGCAGGGCCGACGGTGAACATCTACAACGCTGCGACCCTGGGCGTGCTGGCGGACGCGGGACTGAAACGCTGGGTACCCGCCGTGGAACTGGACAAAGACACCCTGGCCGCCATCGGGCAGGAAGCTCCGGAGCAGGTGGAAACCGAGCTGTTCGCCTGGGGCCGCATGCCCCTGGCCATGTCCGCCCGCTGCTATACCGCCCGGGCCTATGACCTGCCCAAGGATGATTGCCAGTATCGCTGTCTGGATCATGCCGACGGCCTGACTCTTCGCACCCGTGAGGGCGAGCCCTTCCTGGCCATCAACGGCATTCAGACCCAGTCCGCCCTGACCTGCAACCTGCTGCCTGAAATCAAAACCATGGACGGACTGGGCATCGATGTGTTGCGTATCAGCCCTCAGGCGCGGCATACGGATCGCATCGTGCAGGCTTTTGCCGAGGCACTGCAGGGCGGGAGCGAACTGCCCGACCTGCAACGCCTCATGCCTGTGGGTGGCTGCGATGGCTACTGGCACGGCGAAGCAGGGATGCGCCGGCATTCAGCTTGAAACACGTGGCATGCTCATCTGCGCCGCAGGTAAGGCGCGCAACTCAGATCTGAACAATGGACAGCCCGCAAAGCGCTGATGCTTCCGCTAAAATAAACAAAGATGGGTAAGCCGTCAGCGCCAATGGTCAGTGATGTTTCACCGGGCTGGCCGCCAAAGACTGCGCTGTCATTGATTTGGTCACTGGTGCAGCCGGCATCGTTGCACTGGCTATAGTAAATGCGGCTACCGTTTCCCCAGCCATAGGTGATGCGTCCCAGTCCATCGGGAGCCAGTGTGATGGAAAAATACCGAAACTCGGTTCCGAAGATCAGCGCATTGACAGTCGCTGTGGAACAGTTGAAATTGGTGCAGTGGGCCACAAAGGCTGCGGAGCCTGGATTTGGTTTGCCATAGGCGATCAACGGCCGGCCATCGGCAGCGGCGGTGATCGAAGTCCACAGCCCTGTGTCTTCATCGCTGCCGCCGCTGGCGCTGGTGGGGGAGCCATCCACCGTGGCAATGAGCGGGCTGCTGCAGCTCATGTTGGTGCAGCGGGCGACTTTCAGATCACCGTTGCTCCTGTCGTAGTAACTGATCCAGGCGTCATCCCGCCCATTGCGCATCACCGAACTGTATTCGCCCACACTGCCGTTACTGTCAATGGTCCAGACGCTGGAGCTGCTGCAGGCTTCGTTGTTGCACCTGAGCACTTTCAGGTCTTTGTTGCCATCATCGAAGTAGGAGATAAAGGCATAGCCGGAGCCAGTCGTTGTGATCGATGTCCACTTCCCGACAGCACCTGCCGTGTCGAGGGAAGATACGATGGCGCTGCTGCAGGCGCGGTTCTGGCAGCGGGCCAGCTTTAGATCGGCATTGCCTGCATCATAGTAACTGATCAAACCAAAACCGTTGCGGCCGATGGTAATCGATGAATATTGCCCTACCGATCCTGTGGTATCGATGGCAGTGGCGGTGCCGCTGGAGCAGGTCAGATCATCGCAGTGATAGACATAGAGATCCTGTGTGGTCGCGTTGTAGTAGCTGATCAGGGGCAGTCCGTCCAGGCCGATGATGATGGCCGGTTGCCTGCCGGTGTCACCCACGCTGTCCAGGATGGTGGAAGTGTGGCCGGGTTTGGGCAGGGTGGCAACGCGCAGGGTGTTGCCATCGTAGGTCAGGCCCTCCCCGGCAGTGGCATGGGTGTCAGCCTGGCAGACGACGCTGCCGTTCTGGTGGATCCCGCGAATACTCTGTCCGGATGGACAACCGCTGGAGACTCGTGCCTGAATGGCGCTCGTGTTCACGCTCAGGGTTACATCGCCGCTGCTGCCACCACCGCTCAGGCCATTACCTGCCGTGATGCCGGTGATGCCGTTGGAGGCAGAGGCAGCGCAGAGCCACTGGCTGCCGTCCCAGCGGGCAATTTCATCGTTGGCGCAGCTTTGCGGTAACTGGTAAGCGGTTTCCAGACTCAGGGTCAGGTCGCCGCTGCTGCCGCCGCCGGAGAGGCCGGTACCGGGATTGACCGCAGTGATATTGCTGCCACTTGTTCCCACATCATCGGTTTCGCAGGTCACATTGCCGTCGGCGTCGATGGCGCGGATGGATGAACCTGCCGGACAGCTGCCGGCGCCGCCAAACACCTGTTCCAGCGCGGCGGTATTGGCGGCGGAGGTCTGCAGACTGTTATCGGGGAAACGGAATCCCGTGTTGCTGGTAATCTCGCCTTCGCTGGTGAGTCCGCCGGGCGTTGCCGCCTGGATACGGATGCCGCTCGGCTGTTCGTCTACCATCACCTCTCCCCACAGGGGGCGCGGCAAATTGCTGTCGATGTGGATACTCCACACAGGGCTGCTGTTTTTTTCTGTGAGCTGCCATTGGTCAGGCGTCAGCAGGTGTTCCTCCACTGCCTGGGAGGCGTCCGGACCGGTGTAGAGCAGCAGGCTGATGCGTTTTGCCCTGGCAGGATCGACAGCATCCGCCGCCGGTGTAAACAGATACTCATGGGCCTGCAGTCCCGTGCTCAGGACCAATAGCAAAATCATTGGCAATGTGTGCATGTTAGATTTCTCCTTTGTTTTGATGAATTGATAGAGGTGCCCTAAAGCCCGAACCAGCCGGTGACTTCGTTCACTACATCGGAAGCGGTATCTGTCGCTTCGTCGATGAATTCTTCCACCAGTTCCTCGGCTTCTTCGACGGTATCGTCGACGAATTCCTCTGCCGCATCCCGGGCATCGCCGATAGCATTGGCGGCGTCCTCGGCTGCCTGTTCGACGGTTTCTGCAGCATTGCCGATGGCCAGCACCAGGGATGCGAGTACGGGGTCTGTCATCATCATGGTGACGAGTTCTTCGCCCACCTGGTCCACAACAGATTCAGCGTTGTCGCCGAAGACGGTTTCAACCCACCGAGGTGGTGTAAAGCGGTTGCCGGCATTGCCGGTGATATCCACCCCCAGGAGATTTCCGATATCGTCGATGATGGGTGGGAAGGGAAATCGTCGCGGGTCGGGCAGCGTGCGCCTGTCCATCAGGCCACGCAGGTTCAGGATGCCGGGTCCGTCCAGGCTGGTGTTCCAGCCCGCCGGCCGTCGTGCTGTCTGCCGCATGTGGGTGCGGAAGAGCTCCTGCAGCGTGCTGCGTCCTGCCAGTGCGTTGATGAGAGTGTTGCGGTTGAAGCGTTGCAGCCAGAGCGCTGCTGCACCTGCGACGATGGCTGTGCCGAAAGATGTGCCGCGACTGGGTCCGGACGTTGGATCAGTACCCTGCCAGCCGGGGCGGTGTACACATTCCGAAGGTGCGGAAATGTCGATCAGGCCTTCTCGGAAGTGATCCCTGGCCGAACCTTCCCAAACCGTATCCTCGATAGTGGATCCCCCCACGGCGATACAGGAAGGATAGGCGGCGGGATACACCACGAAGGGCCATTGGTTGCCCGCAGCAGCTATGACGATGACGTTGTTTGCCACTGCCCAGGCGACGGCCCACTCCAGAATGGGCGCAGGATAACCACCCAGGCTCATGGAGATCACATGCGCACCCGCATTGACCGCGGCGACGATCGCTTGAGCAACGTTGATGTCTCCAATGAGCACCACGCTGTTTATGGTCCGGATGGAGACAACGGCAGCGCCAGGCGCCAGGCCATTCACCTGATTGTCGGCGCTGCTGATCAGCAGGCCACCGGTCGCGGTGCCGTGATGTGCGTTGAGCGCGGCAGAAGGTACGGCTTCTTCCGCCGAAGCCGAGTTGGGGTCAAAGATACTTACATCGGCGTCCAGGTCATAGTTTGGGCTGGTGCCATCCGGCGCAAAATTAAGCTGATCATGGGGTGTCCACCCTGTATCGGGATGGCCGATGCGAATGCCTGATCCATCCACGTCTGCCGGCACCGCGTCATAGCCGATATTGTCGAGGTGCCAACGGCTGCCGGTGCCGTCCGGGCAATCGCGAAAATTTCCCAGCAGCGTGGAATAGGCCTGGTAGTGAGGGTATTGAAGGTCGGGCACCACGGACGCCAGACCGCATTTTTTCTGTAGCTGGTAACCGATATCAAACAATGTGCCCTGGGGTTTGCATTGCTCACGGCGGAAAGTGCCTTCGTAGTAAGGGACAGTAAGTATGAAAAACTGATGGCGTGAGAGTCCGGGCGCCATTTTTGAAGAGCGTGTTTTTCTGTCGGGCATGAAAGGCGCCAGTCTGAGTGGCAGTCCGGGTGGTTTGCCGTTTTTCACGAGTTCATGCCGCTTTTTCAGTGTGGCATCATCCACAAAATATGGAGCCCGATGTCGTGTGACGGTCTTTTTACGAAAATTGAACGGATCGGGACGGCGGCCGTTTTTTGCATGGTAGTCCCAAAAAGATTTGTCCACGCGCAGCAGTTCCGGCATGTATTCCAGCGCGATAGCGCCCAGTGCAAGCTCGATGCAGGCGAGCAATTCCTTTTCATCGACTTCTTTCGTCGTATGCAGTGCAAACCGCAACAGACGATCTGGCTGTCCTGTTCTCATGGTTCTTTCCTCCTTTGGTTTCCGGTACCGGTCATTGATTCTTGTTGTGGCCGGTGTCGTCGATCTCTTGTTGCATCTCCGTGTATGGCATCTTCCACAGCCTCATTCCGTCGAAGGTTTGCCGTGAGTGATTGCTGCTTCCGTAGTCTCGATTGTTGTGGATGGTGGTAATAACGCTTGAATCAAGCTTGAACAAAGTTTGAAGAAATGTAAAATTCAATAAAAACAATGAGTTGTAGGTGATTGTTCCTGGTGGTGTGCTGATTGAAATTTCAAAGAAATGTAAAACAGGACAGGTGTCGGTCCTTTTCAGGTCCTGGTGTATGCGCACCGAAACACGGACCGGTGTTCCGGGTGGTCGTGGAAGGTGACCTGCTGAGGAGGGAGTGGAGTCTGGCCCGCATATTTCACCGGAATGCGCATTTTTTCCCGAAGAGATTTTCGTTGAGATCGTTCGAACGGCCAAAAGTCGATGTCATTCATCGGCTTGCAGGCCGTTCGGGCGGGCTGGGCGGAAAGATCCCTGGAAAAAGCGCATAGCGTCAAAGTGACAGCTTGTTCCAGGCCCGTTTACAGCGAGCATTAGACTACCGCTGTTATCTGCGGCTTTATCGAGCGTTCTGGTGAGATATGCGAGCTAGAGACCGGTTGTCTGTTGCGCTGACGCAGAGGCTATCTTTTCCAGCAGCATCTGATGTTCAGGTTTCCAGGCACTGCCGGTCTTTTCCCTTACCTGCAGGGCGATTTCCCGTGCCTTGGCGTATTTCTGCTCTTCAAAGGCCAGGCGTGCGGGCAGCAGGGCGATGCCTGGGTCGGTCGCCTGGAATTCCGTGCCGGTTTGAATATGTGTTTTTGCCGCGGAGGGCTGGTGTTTGTCCAGGTAGGCAGCCGCCAGATAGTTGTGCGCCTGGTATTCGACATAACCCAGCTCTTTTTCCCGCAGGACGGGAAGCAGGTTTTCCAGATACCGTATCCCGGCTTCTGTTTTACCCCGTAAGATATCGATACGCGCCATGTCCACCTGTGCCAGCGCAGCCCCTTCCGTATCGCCGAGCTTCTCGAACACAGGTATCAGGGTCTCCAGTTTCTTCCTGGCCTGTTCCAGTCTGCCGGTGACCTTGAGCAGGTTGGCCTGCTGAAACCCGACCATGGCGATAAGCTGGCGGTTACCCAGCTGCTGAAAGATCAACTCGGCTTGCCGGTAATAGGGCTCGGCTTTCCGATAATTGTTAGCGCCCGTGTGGACGTTGCCGATATTGAACAGCACTTTACCTATGCCGGGCCTGAATTTTGCCTGCCGGTACAGCTGTTCAGCAGATAGCAGGTAGGACAAAGCCCGGTCATTGTCGCCACTGGCCTGGTAACTGGTGCCGATATTCATCAGCTCTGCAGCCTGGGCAATCAGATCGCCCGATGCCCGGGCCAGTTTCAGCAATTGGTCTGACAGGTTGCGTGACTCCGCCAGTTTTCCCTGGGCGTACAGCAGATTGGAGCGCACCCGTAGTGTCTGGAAGTAGATGTCTGCGGGCAGATCTTCCGTGCTCAAAAGCCGGGTGATCAGTTGCTGTGAGGTATCCAGGTCGTTCAACCGGTAGAGGGCGTCGGCAAGCCGCACCTTTGCCCACAGAAATTCCGGATCGATGCCCAGGGCGATACGCAGGTATTGCGCGGCGGCTTTGGGCTCGCCGTTGAACAGTTCCTGGGAACCCATGGCATAAGCGCGGTTTGCCGCTTTGTCCGCAGAATAGCTGACAGCGGTATCCACGATCCAGGGGCGGGCAGGGTCGACCCAGCGGGTAATCTCCCGGGCAACGCCGGAACCGGCTTCCAGCACCGTGTTTGCCGTAATGACACGTAAAGGGTGCAAGCCCTTCGCGGTGGCAAGCTGGTAGCTCAGATGGGCGCCGTCAGATACTTCATCCAGACGGGCTGAGAGCAGGATCTGACAACCCAGGGCCGGGCAGATGCTGTCGAAAGCCTTTTTCAGTTTGTGAGGGTCAGAAAGGTTTTCCGGCAGAGGGTTGTTTTTCAGGAAAGCGAGTACCTTGTTGGTGTCCAGGGTATTGATGCCTGCCGATTCCCCCAGCATCTGGCCAAGCATGTCCATAAGCCCCAGTTCCACCCAGGAATAGGCGGGATTGGCGCTGTTGTTCTCCAGGGGCAGCAGCGCGACTGTATAGGGATAGCCTTCGAGGTCTGCCAGGGGATTCCCGAGAGCGGGGCGTTGCTGTTGTTTCAGCCAGCCAAACAGTGCCAGGGACAGCAGCAAAAGGGCAGGCAATCCCCAGAGCCAGCGCTTTCTTTTCCTGTGCGCCGGGTCGGTGGCAGGCAATGATGATGGTGATGGTGTTTCTGTGAGTACGGGATCGACCAGAAAGCGTACGCCGACACCGTGCATGGTCTTGATATAGGTGGGGTTGCGACTGTCATCATCGAGCAGTTGCCTGGAACGCCGGATAAGCTGGGACAGGGACCAGTCGCTGACTTCCTGGCGGGGCCAAAGTGTCTCCAGCAGCTCACGGCGGCTTACGGTTTCCGGATAGCGCCGCAACAGCAGATGCAGCAGCGCCACCACCCGGGGCTCGGCCTCGATCAGCTCATTGTCGCGGTACAGCAGTTTCTTCTGTGGATTCAGCCGATATTGATTGAAACGGTATTCCATCGCCACCTGTCAATTGTGATGCCTGAACATAAGGATAGACTACCTGTTTGGTTTTATTCCCGGATTTTTTTCCTGCTTTTGTTGGGCCAAGTGGTGGTGGCTGCGGCTTACCGCATGCCTGTTGAGCCACAGGTAACGGCTGCCGCGCCTGAAAATCAGCGGAAGGCAGCGGCGCACCCTCTCATCCGGTTCGTTATCCTGATCTGCTGTTTGAATATATCTTGTCTTTTCATCAGAACTGATGATGACTTTGGGCTTTGTCGGGGTCTAAGTTGTACCTGAAGCTGATAAAGCGGAGAAAGGAACCACAAAAAAGAGGTGGTTTCTGCCAAGTACATAGAAGGAAGAGCGACTGATACACCATAAGGAGCAAGACATGAACACTAAAACAGTGAAAACTACAATTTACATTCTGATCATCTTTCTAAGCCAAAACCTGTTTGCAGAACAATCGGTTACGAAGGAAATGGAGAGCTGGTCCATGAAGGCGATCTATGAACCCAGTCAGCACCAGCTCGAAAGGGAGAAGCGTGGGCTGGTGAATATCTACGACGGTTTTACCGATACCCAGGTCAACCGGGTGATGGACGACAAGTTTGGGCGTATCGATCACATGATGTTCACGCGCGTCAAATCCACCGGCGATGACGGACAAGTGTTGAAAGACCCTGAAAGCGGTGAAGAGGTTGTCGAAGACGATGGCTGTGATGACTGAGTGCTGAGCGGTTTAACAGGCGGTCACAGTGATGTGGCCGCCGGATTCAGAATACCCGACTATAATACTAAGTTAATAGCAACAGCATGTGGTGCCACGCAGGCACCCTGACAATCGGAGGAATCATGGAGATAAACCCGATCGAATTCAGAGAAACACTGCACAGTATCCCGTTCTCGGCAGATTCATGGAATGACCTGATCAGTCTCATCAAGACATCCACGCAAAGCCAGGCCGGGATCATGATGATCACCCGGGATCAGGACCATGACATACTGAACAGCCACTCGCCGGATTTTGTCATGTCTCAGGATGTTCGCTGTGCATTTGAAGAAAGTGAATGGTTCACGGCGGCGCTGCCGGAAAAATGGTCCCGGAGCTATCTGGGCAAAGGCGTGGTGCTGGGCACGGATATCGTACCGCAGGAAAAGATGCGCACTACGCCGTTTTATCAGGAGGTACTCAGCTCACTGGGACTGGAATACCTGATGGCTGGTATCTCCCTGTATGGTGAGGATTACCGTACACTGCTCAAGTTTTTCCGGGAAAGCAAGCAGGACAATTTTACCGGCGATGAGGTGCTGGGGCTCTCCGTGCTGATGCCGGAAATACGCCAGATGATGCGCTTCACCGAGCGACTCTACGAGCGCATGGTCGTGGAGACAGCGGAAAGCAGGGCGGGTGCACCGCGGGGGGCTGCGACCATCGTCATCAATGAACGGGGTGAGATCGTGCAGACCAATCAGGTGGCCGATGATCTGCTCAGCAGAGGCAGGATCCTCGACGCCAGACAGAAGCATCTCTATGCGCCGGATTCCCTGGACAGCAATGCGCTGAGCCGCGTGATGGCAAATGCCCTGGGCAATACGGGCACCCCTGTGCAGGGCTGCGCCCTGGTTGGGGAAGGCAGTGACCTGGGAGTACATCAGTTGCTTGCTTTGCCTGTACCGCTGGAAGAGCCGCCATTCCCCTGGATGGACGCCCTGCGGGTGGCGGTTGTGGTGGTGATCGATCCCATGCGCAAGGTCAGGGTGGATGGCGGGATACTGAAAACCCTCTACCACATCACCCCGGCGGAAGTTGCTTTGGTCAATGCCATGGCGAACGGGATCAAACCCGTGCAGTATGCGGCCCAGGTGAACCGGTCAGTGGCCACGGTGCAGACACAGCGCCAGTCTGTCTTCCAGAAGATCGGTGTGAGCAGCCAGTTGGAGCTGATGAGCGTGTTGCGTGATCTGACGACTTCTTTCGAAGCGCCGGAATAGTCCTGTCCCGCTCAGAATCGCGTTATTTCAGGACGCCGGCCAGTCTGCTGGCGATGCGATGCAGGGGGTCGGGCAGCAAGTCCCCGTCCAGGGAATAGAGCAGATTCTTGATCTCCAGGCCCAGTTCCGTATCGCCTTCGAGCTGCAGGCGACGCTGGAAGAACAGGGTGTCCGGGTCTTCCTCGTTGAGTGCCAGCAGCAGAAACTCCCGTGACCTGCCGCCGAAGCGCACGTCCGGTGCGTTTCCATGGGCAGCTGCGGCAAGCTTTCCCCTGTCCAGGGTCAGGCGGTAATCCAGGGCAAGGTCCATGACCTCGATCTGCAAAACACGGTCCTGTAAAAAATCCAGTTCACCGCCGGCCAGCGCTTCAGACAACAGCCGGTTCAGCAGCAGGGTCAGCCCCTGAGAGTGAAGCCGGCCGGGCAGCAACCTGCCGGGCAGGGTGCGCAATGACCCGACACGGGGTGGGGGGAATGGAAGAGGCAGACGTGTAATCATGAGCGGAGTTTGCCACGGTTGTCTGGTGGCCCATTTGAGCAACGTCAAGGAAAGGTCATAAACCGGGAGTGAAGATAGCTGCCCTTCGGGTCTGCCTGGTGTTGCAGGAGTGAGTACATGTCTTTGAATATAGGAGAACCCCCGGTAATGCGTAAAAGCGGCAGTTTTGCGCTGTTCGCCCTGGGTTTCCGCCCCTTTTTTCTGGCAGCAGGTCTTTCTGCGCTGGTGCTGCTGGGTCTGTGGCTGGCGTTCTGGCAGGGCGTGGTGCCGGCGAAAGGCTATTTCACGTTGGTGGAATGGCATGCTCACGAGATGCTGTTCGGCTATGCATCTGCCGTGATCGCCGGTTTTCTGCTGACGGCGGTAAAGAACTGGACCGGCATGGCAGTGCCTACTGGAAGGCTGCTGGTGATCATTTCCAGTGTCTGGTTGCTGGGCCGTGTCCTGGTGGTGACGCCGGGAGCACCCCAGTGGCTGGTGGCCGCGGTGGACCTGGCTTTCATTCCACTGGTTGGCTGGTCATTGTGGCGCCCGTTATGGCACGGACAGAACAGGGTCAACCGTATGTTCCTGCTTATTTTCGCGGGCATGACCCTGGCCAATCTGCTGGTGCATCTGGACGTGATGGGCGTGGCCAGGAACCTCTGGCCCCGGGGTGTCTACCTGATGGTGGACATGGTATTGCTGGTGCTGTTGCTGGTGGCGGGGAGGGTGGTGCCTTTCTTTACCGAGAAAGCTGTTCCCGGGGCGCGCTCCACCGTGCGGCCCTGGGTGGAGAAAGGTACGTTCATCAGCATGGTGATTGCCGCGGGGGCGGAACTTGCCTTGCCGCACGGACCTGTGGCAGGTGCAGCCCTGCTGGCCGCGGCCCTGATACAGGGTATCCGTCTTGCCGGCTGGTACCATCCCGGCATCTGGCGTGTACCCATCCTCTGGGTGTTGCACGTCGGCTATGCCTGGCTGGTGCTGGGCCTGACGCTGCGTGGTCTTTCGGGATTCGGTGTGCTGTTGCCGTCGGTGGCGCTGCATGCGATCACGGTGGGCGGCATCGGTGTGCTCACCCTGGGTATGATGTCTCGTGTGGCTCTGGGTCATACCGGCCGCAATATCAACGATACCGGGCCTTTCATCCCCGTGGCTTTCGTGCTGCTCAACCTCGGAGCCGTGATGCGCGTGTTCGGCCCCTGGCTGGCTCCGCAGCAATTCAACCTGTGGATCAATATCGCCGGTGGCTTGTGGATGCTGGCCTTCCTGCTGTTTGCGCTGGTTTACACGCCCATACTCATCCGCCCCCGCATCGATGGCCGACCGGGTTAAATGCCTCTATTGCGGGGAAAAGATCCCCGCAGACAGCGCGCATTGCCCGAAATGTGGCGCCGTGTCGCATTTTCAGGAACGGGGCTACCGTGCCGGAGTGCGTGGCAAATTCATCTTCTGGTTCGTGGTGCTGGTCATTGTCTGCGCCATCATGATCCTGTGGCTGCCGCGCTAGAAAGGCAGCGGCGGTACATCCGGGTTTTTCTACATGACTTCGCTGAGATAGGCACCCAGATCCATGTCGGCACCCAGGATATGCCCCGTCAGCCAGTGCTCCAGAAATTCAATGTCGTCCTGGGTGACTGAGATGCCTTCCTTCTTGCGCTCCTGCTGCAGCGCTTTGATGCTTTCGATCAGTTCTTCGTGTTCTTTCCTGTGTTCTGAATAACCGTCGTAAGCATACTTGAGCATCAGCCGTTCTTCGTGCCTGAAATGCCAGACGGTGCAGCTGATCAGTTCTTCCAGTATCGCATCGATATAGTCCTTCTTTTCTCCGTCTTCCAC
>DRLF01000167.1 GCA_011051425.1 Thiolapillus brandeum
ACGGCCCGCACGATAGCCGCATCGTCCTCGTTCTCTGACACATCCCTGATGAAGGAACTGTCGATTTTCAGTTTTGCGATGGGCAGCTGACGGAGATAGGCCAGTGAGGAATAGCCCGTGCCGAAATCATCGATGGCAAGCTGCACTCCCAGTTCCCGCAGTTCGCTCATTACGGATACCGCCTGCTGGGTACGGGTCATGATGGAACTCTCGGTCAGCTCGAGCTCCAGCCACTCCGGCCGGCAGCCGGTTTCCCGCAGCACCGTTCGCACGACGTCCAGCAGGGAGTAGTCACCCAGCTGGCAGGCGGATATGTTGACCGCCACGCGGCCGGGATTTTTCCCTTCGCTGTACCATTGGGTCACCTGGCGGCAGGCCGTGCGCAACACCCACTCACCCAGGGGGAGTATCAGTCCGCTGTCTTCCGCCAGCGCGATGAACTGATCCGGGGCCAGACCACCGAGTTCGGGATGACGCCATCGCACCAGGGATTCGAAGCCGACCACATGGCCATCCCTGAGACTGATCTGCGGCTGATAGTGCAATTCGAGCTCGCCCCGCTCCACGGCTTCGCGCAGGTCCGCCTCCATTCTTGCCCGCTCCACCGCATAGCGGGTCATTTCCTCGACATAGAACTGGAAAGTGCCGCGCCCGGCTTCCTTCGCCTTGAACATGGCCGTATCCGCGTTGCGCAGCAGGGTATGGGCGTCGGTACCGTTTTGTGGATAGAGGCTGATGCCAATACTGGCGCTGAGCACAAACTGTGCGTCACCGACGATGACCGGCTCTTTGAAAGCCGCGTTCAGCCGCTGCACACAATGCATAGTGCCCTCCGCTTCCTTCAGTGACTCCATGACCACCGCAAACTCATCACCACCCAGCCTTGCGATGGTATCTTCCTTCCGGATCGCCCTTTCCAGTCGCATGGCGATTTCCTTCAGCACCTCATCACCGATGGCATGGCCATAACTGTCATTGATCTGCTTGAACTGATCCAGGTCCAGGTACAGCACTGCAATCAGCGTCTCTTCCCTTTCCGCCCGCTTCAGCGACTGCCTGAGGCGATCGAAGAACAGCTTCCGATTGGGCAGGGAAGTCAGGGGATCGTGATTGGCCAGATGCTCCAGATGGCGGGCCTTGTCATTGAGCTCGGAAGTCTTGCGCTTGATGAGGAAATGAAAAAGCATGGCGATGCCGGCAAGCGCCACTGCGACGATGACACTGATGATCAGCACCCACTTGACCCAGAGAGGCAGATGCTGCGTGGCATCCAAAGGCGAAAACCAGCGGTCGGTCAACCGGTAGTAAACCGATTGCTTGTCCTTCTTGTAAGCAGCCAGGTGCCTGTCTATGGTGTCCAGGATCGCCTGGCCGCCGGCACTCGCCGCATAGTTCAGCAGCGCGGGGCGCACCAGTATGCTGGTTTTCTTCAGACCGTAATCCGGGGCGTATTTTCTGCCGAAATAGGTATTGACCAGGCCGGCATCGACCCAGCCTATTTTCACCAGGCGAAACACATCATTGAAGCTGTTCACCTCGTGGAAGACCGGTGACACTCCCAGGCGCTTCACTTCCTCCCTGATCGCCTCGAACTGAATACTGCCCTTGACCACCGCCAGGCTCTTTCCATCGAGCGCTTTCAGGGACGGCAGGCTGGTGTCCTTGCGCACATACACCACGGACCAGCTTGAAAGCACGACTTCTTTGCCGAAAAGAAAACGGTGAGCCCGCCTGTCGGAATAGGCGACATCCGGCAACAGATCGATCTTTCCCTTCGCGAGGCGCTCGAGGCAGTCATTCCATTCACAGGGAAAATAATTCAGCGTCCAGCCTTCTTCTGCGGCGATGCTCCCCAGCAGGTCGACGAAAAAACCATCGGGCTGCCCCTCTGCGTTCACAAAGAGCTTGGGTTCGTTCTGATAGATGCCTACATTGATAGTCTGGGCAGCCAGCACCGGCTGCGCCAGAATACACAACAAAGCACACAAACGAACCATCACAACCAACGTGAACTCTCCCGTTCCCCATCGTTCCAAAACAACCGGCAACCCCGAATCAGTGCGCTTCCCGGCCGGCCTGCAGCGGCTTAGCCCCCGCTGAGCCAGCGAACAGCCATCTGAAGCACAAATTTCAGGAAACAAACGCCGAAGCTTTCACAGTTTATCCCAAATCAGGGCAATAATGAGACATCTACCCATTAAATGCCCAATCGAGTAAAAGGTTGTATGAGCGGAATTACCGGTATAATTCCTGCATCTTCGAATGATCTGGACCCAGCCATGCAACGCAAAGCCGTAGCCCTCGTATCCGGCGGACTGGATTCTCTGCTGGCCGTGCGCGTCATGCAGGAACAGGGCATCCATGTGGAAGGCATCAATTTCTTCACCGGCTTCTGCGTGGAGGGACATACCCACGCCATCCGCAAGAAGGACCAGAAAAAACCCAAGCGTAACAACGCCCTGTGGTCTGCCGAACAGCTCGGCATCAAGCTTCACATCATCGACATCGTGGAAGAATACAAGGACATCGTATTCAACCCGAAATACGGCTATGGCGCCAATCTCAATCCCTGTCTGGACTGCAAGATCTTCATGGTGAAGAAGGCGAAGGAATGGATGGAAGCCCATGATTTCGACTTCATCATCACCGGCGAGGTGGTGGGCCAGCGCCCGAAATCCCAGCGCAAGGACACCATGCCCGTGGTGCAGAAGGATTCCGGCATCGAGGACCGTTTGCTGCGCCCCCTGTGCGCGAAGAACCTGCCACCCACCCTGCCCGAACGCGAAGGCTGGGTGGACAGGGAAAAGCTCTACGACTTCTCCGGACGCAGCCGCAAGCCACAGATGGCCCTGGCGAAAGAATTCGGCTTCGAGGACTACGCCCAGCCCGCCGGCGGCTGCTGCTTCCTTACAGATGAGCAGTATTCCGTCAAGCTCCAGGATCTGTGGAAATCACGGGG
>DRLF01000168.1 GCA_011051425.1 Thiolapillus brandeum
AAAAGCCCGCGTGCTGCCCGTTACCCTGTCCGGCGGCGAACAGCAGCGTGTCGGCATCGCCCGGGCCATCGTCAGCAAACCGCCCGTCGTGCTGCCAGACGAGCCCACAGGCAACCTCGACCCTGAACTGTCCCAGGAAATCATGAGCCTGTTCCAGGCATTCAACCAGGTCGGCGTCACCCTGCTCATCGCCACCCATGACCTGGCGCTGGTGGCATCCATGCAAAAGCGCATCCTGACGCTGGACCAGGGCCGTTTGGTGCAGGACAGCAGGCCATGAAACAGCGCAGGCAACGCCGGGGATTCGACAAGCGTTTCAGCCTGTCAGCCTGGCTGACCCGGCATGCCCAGGTCCTGTTCTCCAGCCTGGGACGCCTTTGGCAGCGCCCTCTGGGCAGTCTCATGACCCTGCTGGTACTGGGCATCGCCATCGCGCTGCCCCTGGGGCTGCACCTGCTGGTCAACAATCTGCAGCAGCTCGCCGAACAGTGGGACAGCGGCGCCAGCGTATCCGTGTTTCTCAAAGAGAACAGCAGTGACGAAGCCATACAGTCACTCATTGGCACCCTGAAATCCCGGGACAGCATCAGCGGGGTGCGGCACATCACGCCGGACCAGGCGCTCGAGGAGTTTCGCCAGCAGTCCGATTTTTCCGCCGCCCTGGAACTGCTCGACGACAACCCCCTGCCCCACGTGCTGCAGATCCGTCTCCGGAACACGGACATTTCCGCCGGCGAGCTGGAGCAATTTCTCCAAAGCCTGGAAAAACACTCCGAGGTGGAACTGGCGCTGGCGGATCTGCAATGGGTGGAGCGTTTCCAGGCGATCACCCGTATCATCCAGCGTATCGCACTGGTGCTGGCGGTATTGCTCTCCCTGGCCGTGCTGCTGATCATCGGCAACACCATCAGGCTGGAGATCCAGGGGCGCCGGGATGAAATCGAGATCATCAAGCTGGTCGGCGGCAGCAACGCCTTCATCCGCCGGCCTTTCCTGTACGAAGGCTTCTGGTATGGGCTGATGGGCAGCCTCATCGCCCTGGGGCTGATCCTGCTCTCGGGCCTGGCGCTGCGCGACCCTGTCACCCATCTCACCGCCCTGTATCAGAGCAGTTTCCAGCTCAGCGGCCTGGCGCTGACAACCATCCTCGGCGTCATTGGCAGCAGTGTTCTTCTGGGCATTCTCGGCGCCTGGATTGCCGTGAGCCAGCACCTCGGAGAGATGGAACCGGACTGACCACACTTATTTAGTTTTATACCCGCATAAATCTGGAACTTTTTCGACAATTGGCACTCTTACTGCTTGAGTGCTAATTTTTCTGGTCATGAAATCAGGTGAATGTTAATCTAATGAAGGTGGAATACAGAATTTCGGGGGTTACAGAACATGAATAACAAACAACTCATTACAGCAACCATGCCGACAGGCAGCATGGAATCCTATGTCAGTGCGGCCTTTCAATTGCCCATGCTCAGCCAGCAGGAAGAGCATGATCTGGCCGTGCGCTGGCACGAGAAGCAGGATCTCGAGGCTGCCCGGCAGCTGGTCATGAGCCATCTGCGCTTCGTGGTGCGTATCGCCCGGCAGTATGCGGGCTATGGCCTGCCGCAACCGGATCTTGTCCAGGAAGGCACAGTGGGACTGATGAAGGCCGTGCGCCGTTTCGATCCCAATGTGGGTGTACGCTTGGCTTCCTTCGCCGTGCACTGGATCAAGGCGGAAATCCACGAATTCATCCTGCGCAACTGGCGTATCGTCAAGATCGCCACCACCAAGGCCCAGCGCAAGCTGTTCTTCAACCTGCGTTCCAGCAAGAAACGCCTGGGCTGGTTCACCGAGCAGGAAGTGCAGGACGTTGCCAGCGACCTCGGCGTCAAACCCGAAGAAGTGCGCAATATGGAAGCCCGTCTGAACAACTACGATATGGCTTTCGATCCCATGGACGCCGACAGCGAGGATGAGCATGTGGCGCCGGCTTCCTATCTGCCGGACATGCGCATGGAACCGGAGAGCATCCTTGAGGCGGAAGACACTGAGCGTGACGAGAACGAGCGTCTTTATGCCGCCATGGAGGAACTGGACGAGCGCAGCCAGGACATCCTGCGACGCCGCTGGCTGTCTGAAAAGAAAGCCACCCTGCACGAACTGGCCGACGAATACGGCATATCCGCCGAGCGCATCCGCCAGATCGAGAAAGCCGCCATGAACAAGCTGCAGGATAAAATCGCCGCCTGATTGTCGACAACTCTTCCGAAAAGCCTGGAATTCCCTTCCGGGCTTTTTTTATGCCCGCGGACAGGTTGCGCTGACGACTGCTCCCTGGGTTACCGGCGTTTCCACCAGCCATGGCAGCCATATGCCATGAAAGGCCAGTGCGTAAAAAATGCTCCCCCATTTCCCGGTATTTCTTCACACTGCAGATCACCTCATCACCATGCCTTGAAACAATGCACGCATGAAGACCCGATTATGGTTTATATTTGGCCTTGTGTTCAACAGACGCATTGGTCAGCAAGCGGGGCGTTACATGCACTACTTCATCACCGGAACAGATACCGACTGCGGTAAAACCCTGGTCACCCTGGGTTTCATGCAACTCTGCCTGCAGCGCGGTCTGAAGACTGCCGGCATGAAGCCGGTCGCCGCCGGTGCACTGCGCACACACGAAGGCCTGCTGAACCCCGATGCACTGGCCATTCAGGGCCTGAGCGATCCCACCTTGTCCTACCACGAAGTGAATCCCTTTTGCTATGAACCCGCGGTCGCCCCCCATCTGGCGGCCAGGCTCGCCAGCCGTCCTATCGATCTGGAAGCGGTAGAAAGGCAATACAAACAGCTGTGCAACTCCCACGAGGCCATCGTGGTGGAAGGCGCCGGCGGCTGGAAGGTGCCGCTGACCCCGGAAGAAGACATGGCGGCCCTGTGCCGGCGTCTCGATCTGCCCGTGGTACTGGTGGTGGGCCTGCGCCTGGGTTGTATCAATCATGCTTTGCTGACGGTAGAGGCCATTCTCGCCAGCGGCCAGCCTTTGCTGGGATGGATCGCCAACCACGTCGATGCCAACATGGCCATGGCCGAGGACAACATCCAGACCCTGAAACAGCGCATCAAAGCTCCGCTGCTGGGACGTATACCGCGGCTGGATCAGGTCAGCGCCGAAATCGTCGCCACCTACCTCAGTCTGCCTTCTTCCTGAGGCAGGACATGCGGTTCGTGCCTCACCGCATCCTACGGAACCGAGGCAGGTTCGGGCTCGTTGATGTGGTGAGGTACGAACCGCATCAATCCACGTACCAACTCCCACCATTTAAGCGGTTCCTTCGTCAGCTCACCCTGCCTTGTTTGTCGAGCATATTCAGGGGCACACTCACGTCACCGGCGTGGGACTTCTGCGCCGGCGCCCAGGCATGGCCATACACCACCTCGTAAGTGGCGGGCAGCACGCCATCACAGCGAAAGCCCTCGTAGGCCTCCCGCATGGCCTGCATTCTGGCCTTGCCCGTCAGGCCCCGTGGACGTTTGCTGGTGGCATTGCGGGCACCGATGTTTTTCAGGTCACTCATGAGGTCATCCACGCGGGCATAGGTGAGCACGATACGCTCCACGTCCATGACGGGTGCGGCATAACCGCTGTTGACCAGGATATCCCCCAGGTCGTGCATGTCCATGAACGGGCTGACATGGGCATCATCGTCCACCGCTGCCCAGGCTGAGCGCAGTTCCTGCAGGGTATCCGGCCCGAAGGTCGTGAACATGAGCAGCCCGCCGGGACGCAGCACACGCAGGCATTCCCGGTACAGCTGCAGGGGATCGCTGGCCCACTGGAAAGCCAGGTTGGAACAGATCAGGTCCAGGCTGTCATCGGCCAGAGGCAGGTGCTCCATATCGCCGCAGATACAGCGCGGGCGCCTCAGCCAGCGCCCCTTTTTACGAGCAAGGTCCAGCATGGGCAAAGCGAAATCCAGGGCATGAACCGCAGCTTTGGGATAGCGCTGCAGCAAGTGCCCGGCCTGCTCTCCCGTGCCACATCCCAGGTCGAGCACTGCCCTGGGTTCCAGCTTCACCAGGTCCAGGCGTTCCAGCATGCGGCGGCTCACCTCGCGCTGCAGCACCGCCGCATCGTCATAGGTACCGGCGGAACGGCTGAAAGCGCAGCGGGCTCTTTCCTTGTCGATGTAGATATCAGACATGACGGATGAAAGTTTCCAGCCGCTCCAGGCACTGCCAGGGGTGGGAAAGAAAAGGCGCGTGAGCCGCGCCGTCGATGACATGGACTTCTGCCTGGGGTTGCAAGCCTGTCAGGGCATGAGCGAGGCTTTTCGGCACCAGGGTGTCCCGCTCCCCCAGCAGCCAGGCCGACGGCAGATCCAGGGTGGCCAGTGCCCTGCGCAGGTCACTGTGTAACAGGATATCCAGGCCCGCCTGCAGGGCGGCAGGGTTGGGCAGCGGCCTGCTGTCGAATTCCCGGCGCAACCGCAGCAACAGGTCTTTCGCATCCGCCGCGCCCTGCACCTGCAGGCTGAGGAAACGCCGCAGGGTTCTGCGGCTGTCGGTTTCCAATTCCGCTGCAAAACTCTCCAGCACCGCTGCGGGAATGGCGCAATCCCAGTCCTTGCGCTGCACGAAACAGGGTGATGTGGCCACCCCAACCAGGGCCCGCAGTTTTTGCGGCTGCAGCTGCGCCGCCTGCAACATCACCACCCCCCCCAGGGACCAGCCCAGCCAGACGGCATCCACCGGGGCTGCCGCCAGCACCTGTTCCGCCCAGTCTTCCAGTCTGGTGGCAGGGCTCCAGGGCGATTCCCCGTGTCCCGGCAATTCCACCAGGGTGACGCGATAATCCTTTTCCAATGCTTTCGCCAGGGTCAGCCACACCGAGGCATTCATCCCCCAGCCATGAACGAGCAGCAGCTCGGCACCCTTGCCACTGGTCCGGGTCCAGAGTGTCACGGCTGCAGTCGCTCCAGGGCGGACAGCAGGCGCTGCAGATGATCATCACTGTGGCTGGCGCTGAAGGTGATGCGCAGGCGGGCGCTGCCCTTGGGAACCGTCGGCGGCCGGATGGCGGTGACGAGGATACCCTGCTCTTCCAGGAGACGGCTCCATTGCAGAGCCTTTTCCGCACTGCCTGCAATCAGGGGTTGTATGGGCGTCGACGACACCGGCAGGTCGAATCCCAGGCGGGCGGCGCCTTCGCGGAAACGTGCCACGAGTTCCTGCAGCCGCGTTCTGCGCCAGCTTTCCTCGCGCAGGATGTTCAGGCTGCAGCGTGTCGCCTCGGCCACGGCGGCGGGCAGCGCCGTGGTGAAGATATAGGTCCTGGCTTTCTGGATCAGGGTTTCGATGAGCACTTCCGATCCGGCGACGAAAGCGCCGGCCGTACCGAAGGCCTTGCCCAGGGTGCCCATGAGCACGGGTACCTGCTGTGTATCGAGCTTCCAGTGTTCGAGGCTCCCGCCGCCATGGGCGCCCAGCACACCCAGACCATGGGCATCGTCGACCATCAGCCAGGCATCGCGCTGCCGGCACAGTTCGCCCAGCGCGGGCAAATCGGCCAGGTCACCGTCCATGCTGAACACGCCATCCACCGCCAGCAGTTTTTCGCCGCTGGCCTTGTCCAGCTGCTTCTTCGCAGCATCCAGGTCGCCGTGAGGAAAGCGCAACAGCCGCGCATCGGAAAGCCGCGCGCCGTCGACCAGGGAAGCGTGATCGAGACGGTCCTCGATCACCGTGTCCCCCCTGCCCAGCAGGGTAGTGATTACCGCCAGGTTGGCCATGTACCCGCTGGAGAACAGCAACGCCCGCTCCCTGCCGGTAAAGGCAGCCAGTTCTTCTTCCAGTTGCTGGTGAGCGCGGCTGTGCCCCGTCACCAGGTGCGCCGCGCCACTGCCGCTGCCCCAGCGTTCGATGCCTTTCCTGAAAGCCCCGGCCACACGGGTATCCGCCGCCAGCCCCAGGTAATCGTTGCTGGTGAAACTGAGCATGGCCTTTCCATCCACGATCACTTCAGGCCGCTGGGGAGAATCCAGCACCCGGGGGCGGCGGTAGAGATGGTCCCGCCGGGCCTGTTCCAGCAGGGGGCGAAGGTCTTTCATCAGACCCGGTGACAGGCTCTGCCCTGGGGCGGCTTTTCCGTTTCCACGTGCTGCTCCATGGACAGACCCAGGCGCTCGAACAACTGTTTGTCGCGGTCGGTTTCGGGGTTGTCCGTTGTCAGCAGGCGTTCACCGTAGAACAGGGAATTGGCGCCGGCGAGAAAACACAGGGCCTGCAGTTCATCACTCATTTCCGTACGCCCGGCAGACAGGCGGACATGGGAACGGG